>JAYVMG010000094.1:0-13069 GCA_043759095.1 Acidobacteriota bacterium
CGACGAGGACGCGCAGATCGTCGTCAGCACCGACGCACCGATCGCGCAGGCGTTCGCGGTGAATTTCCTGGAAGAGCGTCAGGCAGCGCTAACGATCGATAGCGGTGGCGTCGCGCTCCGGCTCACGCCGAAACAGATCCAAACGATCGAGCTCGTGTCGTGATCGCGAAACACACGAAACCACGCCTATTTCTCGCGCGGACTTTCGAGATGCTTGTCCGGCGCCTGGTACTGCCCCGATCGAATCTGCCGCACCATTTCGGCAAGCGCGAGCGCTGCGTTTGTGACCTGCGTGAAGGTATCTGGATCGGCGTCCAGATCTTCATGGCTCGTCGCGTATGGACGGTAATAGCCGATCCACGAATCGAGTACGGCGTTCGGCCCAGCCTGAATGAGACCGAGATCGGATAGCCACTCGGCCAGGAGGCGGCGCAGCGTTTCCGGGCCCGCGGCATCGCCGTGGCACGCGACCGCAAATGCGCGGCCGGCCAGGTGCTTCGGATAGTCCCAGCCGTCCAATTCAATCGCCTTCGCCATCGCGGGATCCTTCCCGTGCGTCGTGGTCGGATCGGGGTTGCCGCCATCGGCGCAGACGAGCCGATCGATCATGAGCTTAAGGCTTGCCGGCGCCTGGTACCAATGCACCGGACACAGGATGAAGACGCCATGAGCGGCAACCCACCGCGGGTAGAGGTCGGCCATCCAATCGTTGGTCTGACCGAGCGCGTGGTTCGGATAGCACGAGCAGGGCCAGTGGCAGAGTGGCATTGAGGTGGACACGCACGCCTTGCACGGATGGATGACTTTCCACGGCTCGTCCGCAAGCGTCGAGAGGTCCAGAAAGTCGACTTCATATCCCCCGAGCGATTCAATCGCCGCTTGCGCGGCCTCCGCCAGGCGGCGCGTCTTCGAAATCTCTCCGGGACACGAGTGCTCGCTCCGCGTCGAGCCGTTCACGACCAGAATACGCGACGGCGATTGAAGATCCTTTTGCCTGGATTCGGCAGCAGCGATGCGCGCGCGTGTCTCGAGCCACTCGAGCGGAAGCGCGAACGACGGGTCCGAGAATCCGAGCCCAGCCGCCGCCTGACGCGGTGACTTGCGATACGCGATGTAACCGTCCCACGCCGTCTCGAAGACTCTCTCGAGCTCCGCGGCGACGGCCTCGAACGCCGGGTCGTAGAATCTGGCAAAAAACCGCTCGCGAAACGCCTGTTTCGTGAGAGGAACGTACGGCGTCCGCCGACGAACGGCTGGCGTTGGCATTTCGACTCCTTTTCGCTCGCGGCCGGCGACCTCCGCGCGAGTGACCTCGGCCAGATCAGTGTAACGCCGCAGCATGTGCCGACGCGTTGCGTCTTGGCGCGCCATCGGTTGACGCTGAATCGTTGTTAGGGAACCGCCGCCGAAAGACAGCCAATGCCGCTGCAGGTAAGCGCGACGAAGACTTCCGAGCGAATCAGCCACTGGTCGCCGCGCTTGATCCACTGGGCCGAGTAGCGGCCGCCGATCACGACTGGACCAGCGATCGTCGCTGAGTGTCCTTCCCACATGCCGGTTTCAAACGCGAGCGGCCACTTCGGGCTGACTTCGATGTCCCTGGTGATGCGCTGATAGACCAGTCGCGTGGCCGGCGCCGACGGCGGTTCGAGCGCCTTGCGCGCAGCGTCGCGACCGTTCAGCGGCTGCCCAAGCGCCCGGCGGACGGTGACGTCTTCCGTCCAGAAGCTCGCGACCTGATCGAGATCGCCGGCCGCGATCGCTCTGTTCTGCGCAGTCCGCGCCGCGCGGATCGCCGCCTGATCGGGAGCCGCGGGAGCCGCGACAATCGCCAGCGCGCTAATACACACCACCATCCAACCCAGCATCAGACCCTCCCGCAGGCCTCAAGGCCTCCGCCACATCCTGATCTGCTCTCTTCGGGCTTTGCGAACTCTGCGTTCAAGCCGTGGACGCGATCGCCGTGTGATCCCTACCCACGTGCCGATCGCTACGGTCAGTTCTTGATCGCCGCGACGACAACCGATCGGCCGGTTTCGTGCGCGCGCGTCGCGGCGACGCCGATCCGCAGCGCCTCCATGCCGTCCTCGATCGTGATCGGCGCCGGCCGCTGCTGCTGCACGTTCTGCGCGAAATTCTGCAGCTGCGTCGTGTACGCGTCGCGGAACCGCTCCATGAAATACGGCACCGTGTCGTGCGCCACCGAGTTCTTGGTCATCAGCATCACCGGCGTCTCGCGCAGGTAGCCGATCCTCAGCGTCCCCTCCAGACCGAGAATCTCCGTCGAGATGTCGTAGCCGTAGATACCGCTCCGGCTCAGATCGACGACGCCGAGCTTGCCGCTCGCGAAGGTGAGGCTCGCGACCGCGTTGTCGATGTCGCCGACCGTCGCCAGTTCCGGGTACGCAATCGTCGCACCGATTGTCGACACCGTGCGCACTTCGCCCATGAACCAGCGCGCGAGATCGAAATCGTGGATGCCCATGTCGAGCAGCATGCCGCCGCTGCTCTTCGGGTTCGCGTACTCGAGGCTCGGGCGGAACGGATCGCGCGAGGTGGACTTGAACACCAGCGGCATGCCGATGCGCCCCTCGTCGATCTGCTTCTTCGCCGAGGCATAGCCGGCGTCGAACCGCCGCATGAATCCCATCTGCAGAAACATCCCCGAGCGAGAGACAGCATCCTGCATCGCCGCCACTTCGTCGAGCGACAGCGCCGGCGGTTTCTCGCAGAATGTCGGCTTCTTCCGGCCCGCCGCCGCGATCACCAGCTCGCGGTGCGTGTGCGTCGGGCTGACGATGACCAGGGCGTCCACCGCCGGATCGTCGATGAGCGCGAGCGGGTCAACGTAATACTTCGGCACGTCGAACTCCGCCGCAACCTCCTGCGCCAGCGATGCCACCGGATCCGCGATCGCCACGAGCTTGGTTTCCGCAATGCGGCTCGCCAGGTCCCGCGCGTAGACGCGGCCCAGGCGCCCCGCGCCAATCAGTCCCACTGCCAGTCTGCCCTTACGAGTCGATGTCATTTCACGTTGTCCTTGGTCACAAGTTCGAGCTTCACCTTGATCTCTGCCGGGAGCGTTTCGCCCCGAATGGCTTTCACTGCGCTTTCGACCGCGGCCTTGCCCATTTCCGCCGGAAACTGCGCCACCGACGCCTCCATCGTTCCCGCAGCGATCGCTTTCTTCGCATCGTCGAGCGCGTCGAAGCCGATGACGCGGATCTTGCCGGTCTTGTTCGCGGCGGCGATCGCTTCGACGGCGCCAAGCGCCATCAGATCGCTGCACGCGAACACGCTGTCGATGTCCGGGTGCGCCTGCAGCATGTTCTGGAAGACGTTGAAGCCCTGATCGCGCTCCCAATTTGCCGGCTGCGAGGCCACGATCGTGACGCCGGTTGCGTCCTTCACCGCGTCGCGAAAGCCGCGCATCCGCGAATCGCCGGTCTCGTGACCAGGGATCCCCTCGAGAATGCCGACGCGCGCCTTGCCGCCGGTGACTTTCACCAGGTACTCGCCGGCGAGCTTCCCGCCGGCATAGTTGTCGGAGCCGACGAACGTCTCGGTCTTCACGCCGGCGTCGGCCGCCGCCTTGGCGTCGACGCGCGTGTCGACGATGACGATTGGGATCTTCGCATTTTTCGCCTTGACCAGCGCCGACACGATCTCGCGCGAACCACTCGGCGTGATGACGAGCGCCTGAATCCCGGTCTGGATCAGGTTCTCGACAATCTGCATCTGCTTCTCGACGTCGATCTCGCGCTCGGCGGCCTGCACCTGCAGGGTCACGCCGAGCCGATCCGCCGCTTCCTGCGCGCCGCGGCGCATGTCGACAAAGAAGGGATGGTTCAGCGTCTTGAGCACGAGCGCCACCGTCGGCTTGCCTGTATTGGTCGTGGTGGCGCCGCGGTTGCAAGACACGGACATCGCGGCGGCGATAAGGATCAGCGCGAGTGTTTTTCGCATATGGTTACGTCCGATTCTTCCTTTTCAATACGGTGTCGAGCAGCACGGCGACGACGATCACGCCGCCGATCACGATCTGCTGGAGGAACGACGACACGCCGAGCAGGTTGAGTCCGTTCCGGAGCACGCCCATGATCAGCGCGCCGACCAGCGTGCCGCCGAGCGTGCCCTCGCCGCCCATCAGGCTCGTCCCGCCGATGACGGTCGCGGCGATGGCGTCGAGCTCGTAGTTGATCCCGGCGATCGGCTGCGCCGAGTTGAGCCGCGCCGTCAGCATCACCGCGGCGATCGCGCTCATCAACCCCGACACGCCGTAGATCATCGTCTTGTGAAAGCGCACGGCGACGCCCGAGAGGCGCGCCGCCTCTTCGTTGCCGCCGATCGCATACACGTAGCGTCCAAACGTCGTCCGCGTCAGCACGAAATGCGCGGCGGCGTACACGATCGCCATCGCGATGACGGGCGCTGGCACGAACCCGACACGGCCGGTCGCCAGCATCCGGAACGACGCATCGAACCCGGACACCGGGCGGCCTTCGGTGAACAGCAGCGCCGCGCCGCGCGCGATGCTCATGGTCCCGAGCGTCACGATGAACGGCGGCAGCCCTCCCCAGCTGATCAGCGCGCCGTTCCCGATGCCACAGGCCGTTCCCGCCGCCAGCGCGAATGTCAGCGCGACCACCATCGGGTGGCCGCTCTGAAGCGACGTGCCGAGCACCACGCCGGCGAGTGCGACGATCGATCCAACTGACAGATCGATACCGGCCGAGAGAATCACGAACGTCATCCCGACGGCGACGATCGCGTTGATGCTCGTCTGCTCGACGACGTTGATGAGGTTCGAGGCGGTGAGGAAGTGCGGCGTCAGAATCCAGAGCGCCGCGCACAGCAGCACGAGCCCGATGAGTGTGCCGAACTGGCGGGCCTTGTTCACCCTTCGACTCCGGTCGCCACGGGTCTGTCGCTCAGGGCCGGCTCGCCGATTCCCAGCGCCGCGCTCAGCACGCGCTCTTCGGTCGCATCCTCGCGCGAGAGCTCGGCCTGAATGCGTCCGCAATGCATCACCAGCACGCGATCGCTCATACCCAGCAACTCCGGCAGCTCCGACGAGATCATGATGATGCCCGCGCCCCGTGCGGTGAGGCGGTTCATCAGGTTGTAGATCTCCACCTTCGAGCCGACGTCAACGCCGCGGGTCGGCTCGTCGAAGATGAAGACGCGTCCGGCTCCGGCGAGCCATTTCCCGAGCACGACCTTTTGCTGGTTGCCGCCGCTCAAGAGCCGCATCGCCTGCGTCGCGGTCGCCTTCACACGAAGCTCCTTGCTAATCGGCGCTGCCATGTCGGCCTCGCACCGGCGCGACAGTACGCCCAGCGGCGCGAGCCGGCGCCCGTGCGGCAGCGCGATGTTGCGCGCGACGGTCAGACCTGGGACAAACCCCTGCGCCTTGCGATCTTCCGGGAGCAGTCCGATCCCGCGCGCGATTGCGTCGGCGGGATGGCGGAATCGCGTCTCCCGACCGTCGACGAGCAGCCGCCCTTTGTCGAACCGATCGGCGCCGGCGATCACGCGCGCGAGCTCGGTCCGCCCGGCGCCAAGCAACCCGGAAATACCGATCACCTCTCCAGCATGCAGGGCGAAGCTGATGTCCGAGAGGACGCCCCGGACACTCAACCCTTCGACCCGCACGAGCTCGGCGCCCCGCTCGGCGCGCACCTTCGGAAAATGCTCATTGAGTTCGCGGTTTGCCATCAGGCGAACGAGCTCGGGCACGCTGACCTGATCGATCGGCTTCGTCGTCACGTGGCGCCCGTCGCGCATGACGGTGATCCGCCGTCCGATGCGAAACACCTCGTCCATCCGGTGCGTGATGTAGACGATGGAGACGCCACGCGAGGCGAGGCGGTCGATGAGCGCGAACAGGTGTGTCACTTCCCGGCTGGTCAGCGCAGAGGTTGGCTCGTCCATGACGAGGACGCTCGTGCCAGGGCTCGCCAGGGCTTTCGCGATCTCCACCATCTGCCGCTGCGCGAGGCCGAGTCGTCCGACCGGTGCGCGCGGGTCGAGCGTCATGCCCAGGTCGAGCAGCAGCACCGATGTGCGCTCGTGCAGGGCCCGCCAATCCACGAGGCCGGGCACGTTGCGCGTCGGCAATTCGCCGAGAAAAATGTTCTCCGCGACCGAGAGATGCGGAACCAGATTCAGCTCCTGGTAGATGACGCGGATGCCGAGATCGCGCGCGGCGCGCGGGCTGCCGATGTCCACGGGCTGGCCGTTCAAGCGGATGTCGCCGGCGTCCTTGCGATACGCCCCGCCGAGAATCTTCATCAGCGTCGACTTCCCGGCGCCGTTCTCGCCGAGCAGCATGTGGACGTCGCCGGCCTCGAGCGTCAGGTCGACGTTGTCGAGCGCGACGACGCCGGGGAACTCCTTGCGGATGCCGCGCATCTCGAGCACCGGCGGACGATCGGCTCCGCTCACGGAATCCTGACCTCGAACGGAGCGCTGCCGGCGCGAATCGTCTGCGACCCCTCCCACTTCAAGATCGACGGACCGGGAAGGAGGCGCTCGTCGAGCATGAACATTTTGTTGATCCGTGTCAGCTGCACCGGATCGGGAGCGGCCGGCGCGGCGCCTTCGGCCGGCGGCCGTTCGAATGCCTGCACGCGGATCGCGCGGATGTCCGATGCGCGCGTACCCGCCGGCAGCGGTGTCGCGATGCGGAAGCACCCGTCGCGCACGATCCGGTACTGCCGCAAGCCGCGGTCGGATGGGATCCACTGATCGCGAACGCCAATCGACAGCGCGAGCGCGGCATTGCCGATCGTTCCGCACGCGTCAACGAAGACGAAGCGCCGCGGGTCGGGGATCGCGTTGTGGCCCGGCGCCGGATCCTCCTCGATCTTTCCTTCGCGCTTCATCTCGACCGAGGCGATCGCGTACGTCCACGGGTTCGCGTCCATCACCGCTTCGCGCGACACGTTGGTGAGATCGAACTTCCTCGCCTCTGGCGCGTAGCGCATGTGCGTCGGCCCGGACTCGCTGACCATGTTGTTGTCAGTGGACACCCACAGCAGCGGGTGGCGCGCCTCGTGTTGCCCTTTGAACGCCGGCACCTCGTGCCCTGGACCCTGAAATTCCTCGGCGAGAATCTGTCCGGCGGCGTCGACCTCGACGCCGTAGACGAACTCGATGTCGGTGGTCCGGCCCCACGTGGCCATCAGCCGATCGGTCTGCGTGCCGCCGTCCTCGTTGGAGAAGATCACCGAGTAGCGGTACTGACGGCCGCGCCGAGTCGGCTCGACCTCGTACCACATCAGCAGTGGCAGATCGGTGAATTTGCCGACGGTGTTTTCGCGCGCGTACAGAATCGGCGCCATCGACAGCGCGGTGTAGTCGGCGCTCTGACCCAGTTTGTAGAACGAGACGTCGGGCACGTCGATCGTGGCGGGGCCGGCGCCGGGAGCGGTCAGGGCTGGATCGCGATCGATCGTCAGCCGGTGAAAGCCTTTCGCGACATGGCCGAGGGCCACGTGGTAATCCGCTGTCGCGTCGCCCCGAACGAGCTGAAGGTGCTGAGAGTACTTACCATCCAGCATGACCTTGAGCGCGACGGACTCGCGTCCCGCCTCGCCCCAGTCGCATCCCGTGCAGCTGGCGCGAACGGTCGCGGTCGCCTCGCCCCCGTAGGTGGCCATGAAACCGCGTTGGTAATGATCCTGCGCCGCGATCGGCGTCAGCCAGGCAAAGAGCGCAGCTGTCAGCGCCGCAATCACTGCGGGCGTCATTGGATCACCGGAGCACGTTCGCCGACATCAGGTCGTGGACTTCCGCCAGCGTCGGCACGCCGTTCAGCGCGCCGAGGCGCGTGCAGCTCACGGCCGCGGCGGCATTGGCGGTCCGCAGCGCCTGATCCATCGGCTGGCCGTTGATGAGCGCATAGATGAAGCCGCCGCGAAACACGTCGCCAGCGCCGGTCGTGTCGACGGCGTGCACCTTGAACGCCGGCTCGTGATAGAACCGGTCGCCCTCGAGCGCCGAGGCGCCCTGCTCCCCCATCGTCACGACCAGCACGTTGTCGAGCGTCTTGCGCAGCGTGCGCAGCGAGGCCTCGACGTCGTTGAGCCCGGTCAGGTGCACCGGCACATGCTGCGCGAAGATCGCATGCGTGACCGTCGCTGCCAGCTCCTCGGTGCGCGGCGTCAGCCGATCGATGTCGCTGGTCACCATCGCGCCGGCGTCGCGCGCCAGCCGCGCGGCCCGGATCGCCACCTCGTCGTCCACGTCGTCGACGTGCACGACCTTGGTGGCCGAGAGCGCGTCCACCGGCAGTTCGGAATCGCGGAGGCGGAGGCGATCGTCGCGGTCCCACAGCACGATCCGATCGCCGGTGTTCTCGTCAACGAGGATGACCGCGAACCGGTTCTCGACGTCGCGGATGACGAGATCGCTGATGTCGACGTTGCGCCCCTGCAGCTCGGCGCGGATGCGCCGGCCGTTGTCGTCGGTGCCCGTGACGCCGACGTACTTCGCGCGCAGGCCAAGACTCGCGCACGCGCACATCGCGGTCGCCATCTGGCCGCCGCACAGCACATGACGCTCACGAATGCGCATCTTCGCGGACGGACCGTGCGGCTCCGGATAACCAGGCAGGAGGTTCACGGAATCCACCGAGTTTTCGCCGATCCCGATCACATCCCATCGCCCGTCAGAAGCGCTCATAGTCGCGGAGTATACTGCGCCTGCTGATGCGAGTCCGCTTCGAGCGCGTGACCAAACGATTCGGCGCGCACACCGCCCTCGACGGGATCGATCTCGACGTCGAATCCGGCGAGTGCCTCGTGCTGCTCGGGCCGTCCGGCTGCGGCAAGACGACGCTGCTCCGGCTGCTTGCCGGCCTCGAAACGCTCGACGCCGGTGAAATTTGGATCGGCGATCGCCGCGTGGACCAGCTCGAGCCGGCGCGCCGCGACGTCGCGATGGTGTTTCAAAACTACGCGCTCTATCCGCATTTCTCCGTGTTCGACAACATCGCGTTTCCGTTGCGCACCCGGCATGTCGAGGCGGGCGAGATCGATCGCCGCGTGCGCGAGGCGGCGGCCCGCGTCGGCCTGGCGGACCTGCTCGCGCGGCGCCCCGCCCAGCTGTCCGGCGGGCAGCAGCAGCGCGTCGCCCTCGCCCGCGCCATCGTCCGCAACCCGACTGTCTACCTGATGGACGAGCCGCTCTCGAACCTCGACGCGCAGCTCCGGCTGCAGACGCGCACCGAACTCAAACGTCTTCACCGCGAACTGGGGACGACGATGATCTACGTCACCCACGATCAGGGTGAAGCGATGACGCTCGGCGGACGTGTCGCGGTGATGCAGTGCGGCGCGATCGTGCAGATCGGCGCCCCGCTGGATCTGTATCGCCAGCCGGTCAACACGTTCGTCGGCACGTTTCTCGGGAGCCCGCCGATGAACCTGATCGAAGAGTCGCGCAACGGGACGACGGTGACGATCGGCGTGCGGGCCGAGGACATCGCCGTGACGGCGTCTCCCGCCAGCGGATTCGACGAGGCGCGCGTCGTCGTCGTCGAGCCGATGGGCAGCGAGACGCTCGTGACGCTCGAGTACCGCGGTCAGCCTCTCATCGCCCGCGCGCCAGGCAATTCCCATTTCGATCCTGGCCAGACTGTCTCGATACATTTTCCTGCAGACCGCACGGTCACCTTCGACACCGACGGCGCCCGCCTCGCATAACGCGTTCACCCTGAACGTCGAACCGGCTAGAAGCCGAGCCTGACCGCGAACTGCATGATGCGCGGGTCGCTCGACAGGCTCGAGATCGTCCCGAACGTCGCCGCGTCGCTGATGTTGCGGTTCGGCAGGCCGAAATTCACCGTGTTGAACACGTTGAAAATATCCCACCGCAGCGTGGCGGACACACGCTGGCCGAGTGTGATCTGGCGCTGGAGCGTCAAATCGACGTTCTGAAATCCCGGACCCGTGAGCCGGTTGCGCAGCTCATTGCCGAACGTTCCGGATGCCACGGCCTGGAACGCCGCGGGGTTGAACCACTGGTCCACCGATTCCTGGCCGCTCGGATCGCCCACCAGATTCGGCAAGCCGGTCATGTTCGTGCCCACGTTATTGCCGCTCTGGTTGACCGTGAACGGACGGCCGGAGCGTTTGGTGTAGATCCCTGAGACGGTCCAGCCTCGCGCGATCACGTTGTCTCCAAGCGGGAGCGACCAGACGAAGTTCGCGGTGAAGCGGTGGCGGACGTCGTAGTCGCTTGGACCGTACCAGGAATCGAAATCGCGCGCGTTTTGCGGGAAGGCGTTCGATCCTTGCGTCGTGAGCTGCTCGGATGAGTTGTCCTTGGAATCGCCCACCGTGTAGGACAGACCGAAGGCGTAGCCGCGCGAGAAGCGTTTCTCGATGCCCAGGTCGACGCCTTTGTATTCCGACGTGCCGTTCTGCGCGCGCCATTCGACGAAGCCGAAGTTCGGGTACGGCAATGCGCCAAGCGCGTTGTTGCCGGCGGCGTTGGGCAGCGGCTGATTCAGGTTGACGAGCGTCGCCAGATTCGCGCCTTTGGTGTAGACGAAGTCCGCCGAGGCGACCATCCCCGAGAACTCACGCTGCATGCCGATGCTTGTCTGGATGGTCGTCGTCTTTGGCGCGTTCTGATCGACGGCGCGCAGCCGGACGGCCTTCAGCTGACCGACGGCCGGATCGAGATTCGGCGCGGCCAGGAAGTTGGCCGGGAATCCCTGCCCGAGGAAGAACACCGGCGAGCCGGCCGTCTGCGTGATCGTCTTGTTCACCAGCCCCGGCAGGTTCAGCGCGAGCTGATCCTCACTGCCCACGCGGTCGAACAGGTTGTAGAAGACGCCGAAGCCGCCGCGGATCACGGTCTGATCGTCGAGCTTGTAGACCGCCCCGATGCGTGGCGCGAAGTTGTTGTTGTCGGGCCGGACGAGCCCGCGATCTTCGAGCGATCCGTCCTTCGCGAAGATGAGGCTGCCAGCGCCCGCCGGGAGGAAGTTGGTTTGCGCGTTATTCGCCTCGAGCGCCGGGGTGATCCAGTCGTAGCGCAGGCCGAGATTCAACGACAGGCGCGCGTTCACTTTCCAGTCGTCCTGAATGAAGTACATCTGCGCGCGATGCCGCTGCTGGGCGACGAATACGTTGGAGAGCTGCAGGTCTGAGACGTATCCGAGGAGGTAGTCGGCCATCGCGTTCCCGGTGAAGGCGGTGCGGAACCGCAGAGCGCCTCGCGTCGCGGGGACGTCCATATACTCGTTCTGCATCGGCATGATGATGTCGGCGCCGACCTTCAGGGCGTGGTTACCGCGCAGCCACGAAATGCTGTCGATGAACTCGAACTGATTGGTGTGCTGGAACTTTGGCAGGAAGTCCGGCGATCCGATGCGGCCGAGACCCGAGCCGCCGAAGTAGCCGTCGATCGTGATCCCGGGAAGGCCGCCCGCCACGGTCGGATTGGTCACCGATCCTGGAATCGTCGCCGCGGAGGGCGGCGTGAGGCCGAACGACTGCTGCCGGGCGTCGGAGACCGACTTCGACCACGAAATGCGAAACTCGTTGACCATCGCCGACGAGATCACGCGCGTCCAGCCGCCGACCATCGCGTTGGTCTTGATCGTCTGATCGCCGAACGCCGACGTGCCCGTGCCGTCGACGACACCGCCGAATGCGCCGGGAATCTGGCGCACGCGGTTCGAGTAGATATAGCGGCCAAAGATGCTGTCGTTCGCGCTCGGCTTGTAGTCGAACCTGGTCAGGAGCCGCTCGGAGTTGTCGATCAGGTCGGCGGTGCGGAAGAAGTTGTTCGCGCCCGGCTGGTTCGCCGCCGGCACCAGACCGATGATCGCCGCCGCATACGGATCGATCCGGCCGGATGGAATCGTGTTGTTCGCAAACGGCTGGCCGGTCAGCGGATCTCGGACGGCAGTCGTGAACATTCCGGCGCGCTCGTCGGCCGTCGGGACGCGCGTCAGCCGGATGACGCCACGCGTGATCCGCGTGCCTTCGAAGTCGCCGAAGAAGAACGCCTTGTTCTTCACAATCGGACCGCCGACATTCCCGCCGTACTGGTTCTGATCATTGGCGGGCTTCGCTGCGTTCGCCCGGCTCGAGAAGAAGTCGTTCGAGTCGAACCTCTCATTGCGGAAATAGTCGTAGACCGTGCCTTTGATGCCATTGGTGCCGGACTTGGTCGACACGCTGACCGCCGCGCCGGGCGACCGTCCGTATTCAGCCGAGTACGGGCTCGTGACGACTTTGAATTCTTGAATCGCGTCGACCGACGGGCGCGACACCTGGGTCGTCAGCTCCTGCACGTTCTCCGAAATGCTGTTGTTGTCCACGCCATCGAGGAGAAAATTGTTTTGCAGGGCGCGGGCGCCGTGCACGTTGATGCCGCCGGTCCGGCCAAACGACGTGCCGCCGCCCTGCTCCGTGTAGCGATCGCCCTGGACGCCGGGCACCAGCGCCAGCAGGTCGTCCCAGTTGCGAATCGCGAGTGGGAGGTTTGACACCTGGGTCTGGGCGATCACCGCGCCGAGCGTCGCGTCGTTGGAATTCAGCAACTGGGGCGATTCCGAAACGGTCACGACTTCGGAGAACGAGCCGACCGCGAGTTCGACGTCCAGGCGCGCGCGCTGGCCGACCTCGAGCGCGATCACCTGCGAGCTTTTCTTGAACCCGCTCAGTTCCACTTCGATTTGATAGCGGCCGGGCACGAGGTTGACGACCTGATACGCGCCCGTGTCCGAGGTCAACTGGTGCGACTCGATGTTGGTCGCCAGGTTGGTCACCATGACGGTGGCGCCCGGCACCACGCCGCCGCCGGTGTCGCGGACGACGCCGCTCAGCGTCGCGCGATCGACTTGCGCCGAGACGTTCGGCGCGTGCAGGAAAAACACGGCGAAGAGGGCGAACATGCCGTGCAGGGTCCGTTTCATGAAAACTCCTCCACTATTGACAGTCATTTGAGCACTTCAGGTCTGGGCACGAGTGGCGCACGCGAATCGGGCGGCGGCCATTCCCGGCGAAAGTGTGCATACCGTGGATCGTCGCTGGCCGCCATCGAC
>JAYVMG010000095.1:0-1834 GCA_043759095.1 Acidobacteriota bacterium
CGGCGCCGATCTTTCGTCGCATGCTCGCCAGCCATGAGCGGGCGCTGGGGACCGCGCGTCAGCGGGGGGAGCCCGCGGGCCAAATCGCCGCTCGACAACTGGAAGTCACGCGGATCGGTCACGCGTTGCGCCGAGCTGAAGACCTACCGTCCGATGTCGCCGCGGCGATCGAAGCAGAAGCCGGCTGCTGCTAGAATGTGCCTATGGTGATCGCCTCTGGAAAAGTCGTGGGCGGGCGGGTCGAACTCGATAGTGAGCTGCCGGAAGGCGCCTCCGTCACGGTGCTCGCACCCGAGGGCGACGAGACCTTTGAAGCCGACCCAGAAACCGAGCGCATGCTACTCGACTCCATCGCCCAGTGTGAGCGTGGCGAAACCATCCCCCTGACGCAACTGCTGAGCGAACTCCGCGACCGAGAGTGAACGAGCCGCTCCACATCGAGATCAGCGCGCTCGCGGCGGCGCACGTGCGCACCGCGGAGACATGGTGGGGGCTCAACCGACCAAAGGCGCCTGGGGCCATTCGCGCGGAGCTTGAACGCGCCTCCTCGCTGATCGCGCTGCAGCCTGAGATCGGCACGCGCGCCCGGAACATCGCGTTGGCCGGCGTGCGTCGACTGCACCTCGGACGCATTCGCTACGACCTCTACTACCGCCTCGTCGAGGCGCCACGACGACTGGAAATTCTGGCCTTCTGGCATGCCAGCCGTGGACGCCTTCCGCCAATCTGACAGAAGCGCGGCGCCGACCTCTTCGTCGCATGCTCGCCAGCCGTGAGCGGACGCTCGGGGCCGCTCGCCAGCGCGGGGAACCTGTCGGGCAGATCGCCGCTCAAGAACTCGAAGTCGGTCTGACGCCTTTCTCGTACCGCTCTTCTTCACGCGGGACGGTTGCCGTTCTCCTTGCCTCTCGCCTCCTGAATTATCGTCGAGCGCAGGTTTTCGCGCGCGTGGCCGGTGGGCGTATTTGGGCCTTCGGTCCCGCACAGGCCGCGCCAGCAAAGCTGTCACGGGTCAACCTGTGCAATCGGTACCTCCGGCACGCCCACCGGCCACCGCGCCGTCCTCCTTTTTCCGCCGGGTTGCGTTTGCTCTCCCTTCTGGTGAGAGAGCAAACGTCAACTTCGAAAAAGGAGGCCCGCATGAAACCCTGCACCGCTCACGACAACACTCAGTCCGATCAACGGCCCAAGCAAGACGTGTACGCCAGCATCACCGCGAAGATCGTCGCCGCCCTCGAAGACGGCGTGCGGCCTTGGGTCAGGCCCTGGAACGCCGAGCACGCCGCCGGGCGCATTACGCGACCGTTGCGTCACAACGGGCAACCCTACGCCGGCATCAACGTTCTGTCGCTGTGGACCTCGGCCAGCGTGCAGGGCTTCACCGCGCCGATCTGGATGACCTACCGCCAGGCCGTCGAACTTGACGCCCACGTCCGCAAGGGCGAGAAAGGCTCGCCCGTCGTCTATGCGAACAGCATCACGCGCACCGAGACCGACATCGACAGCGGCGTCGAAGTTGCGCGCGACATCCACTTCCTCAAGGGTTACACCGTGTTCAACGTCGAACAGATCGACGGACTGCCCGCGCAGTACACGGCGCCGGCGTCACCGCGCCTCGACGTGTCCGACCGCATCGCCCGCGCGGAACGCCTTTTCAGTGCGACGGGTGCAATCCTCACCCACGGCGGCAATCGTGCCTTTTACCGACCCTCGACAGACAGCATTGTGCTGCCGCGCTTCGAGACCTTCCGCGACGCCGAGAGCTACTACGCCACCCTCGCGCATGAGACAACGCACTGGACCGCACACGAATCGCGCTTGGCGCGCGACTTCG
>JAYVMG010000096.1:0-13064 GCA_043759095.1 Acidobacteriota bacterium
GCGCACGACGCGAACGTAGCGCACGACGCGAACGTAGCGCACGACTTCAGTCGTGCGATGGTCACCGTGGCCGATCTTCATCTGCAGCGCGGCGCGCGCCCGATCCTGACCGGCGTCAGCCTGACCGTTGGGCGCGGCGAACTGGTCGCGATCATGGGACCATCTGGTTCAGGCAAGACAACGATCCTGCGCGCGATCGCCGGCCTCGAGCGGTTCGACGCCGGCCGTATCAGCGTGGACGGCGTCGCGCTGAATGGCGGCGCGGCCATCCCTGGATCGACGCTGCGCGATCTGCGTCGCAAGGTCGGCATGGTCTTCCAGTTCCACTGCCTGTTCGAGCATCTCGCGGCCATCGACAATGTCTGTCTGGCGCCGGTACACGCGCACGGCGTGTCGCGGGCTGACGCCGAGCGTCGCGCCCGCGAACTGATGACGGCGTTCGGCGTCGAGCATCGTGCCCATGCGCTGCCGCGCCAGTTGTCCGGCGGCGAAGCGCAGCGTATCGCGATCGCCCGCGCGCTCGCCGTCGATCCGCCGGTGCTGTTGATGGACGAACCGACGGCGTCGCTCGATCCCGAACGCCGTGTCGAGCTCGGCGTGCTGTTGAAGGAACTCCAGCGCCAGAACCGCACGCTGATCGTGTCAACGCACGACGAGGAATTCGCCCGCGACTGCGCGACGCGCGTCCTCCGCCTGCGCGATGGCGTCGTGGGCTGACGACCAACGACTAACGACTATTCAAAGTCGCGAGCCTTTCCTTGATCGTCGCCACGCTCTTGCGCGCCTTGCGGCTCGACGTCTGATTCGGCGGGGTCGCGTAAAACGTGTTGATGTGTTGCCGGAGCGCGCTCGGAACCGCCGTGGACCGGCTCTCCGTGAGCCGATCAAGCAGCGTGGCGTACGTCTCGTCGGCGAGGCTGTATTCGCCGCGCGCGGTGGGCCGACCGGTGTCGAAGTCGGTGTTCGGCAGATCGAGACGTCCGGCGGCGAGCGCATCGAGCGCCGCACGGTACCGCTCGCGCGTACCCTTGAAGCTCTCGAGAAACAGCGCTTCGGCGTCCTTCGTCGGCGCCTTGAACTCCAGTGGGCGCAGCGGCCCCACCTTGGGCAGCAGCCGGTAGAGGAACGCCAGGAATCGCGCCAGGAGACCCGGCTTCTGGTACTCGGTGCCGTAGGCCTTGTTGTATTCCTGCCGCGACAGGTTGAAGATGAACTTCTCTTCAGCAGCACCGGGGTTGAGTTTCTGGATCTCCTCGCGTTTGTCGCGCCAGGCGATGCGCGTGATTTCAGGAATCGTCTGGCTGACGGCGTGCCGGTATGATCCGATCGCCAGGTCCTCGCTGAAGAACACGTCTTTCATCTCGAGGCCGTAGGTGCCGAGAAACGCCCGATCGAGCACCGGCTTCGCCACCTGAAAACCGACGAAGCTCCGATACATATCGGACACATAGGCGCCACTCGCCGCCTGGACGACGTCGAACGAGAACTCGACGAGCACGTGCGTCGCCGGAGAATCAGCATAGGTGACCGAGCGGCCATGCTGCGCACGGAGCTTGGGGTACATCAGCGAAACCGCGCGGTTGACGCCATCAGGATGACCCACATTGTCGGCGGCGTAATGCGCGAGGGCGCCGAGGGCGAACGCGTACTCATTCACGTCGTGCGATTCGCGGATCAGCGCCTCTACGAAATCACCGGTCCTGACGTAATGGACCAGGTTGCTGAACAGGTGGCTGCCGAACGGGTAGTAGCCGAGGTCCTGAATCACCGCGCCGCCGTATGCGTACGCGCGCGCCTGCGCGACCTCGTCTCGCGTCGCGCGCGGAAAGCGGCGCGCCAGCATCGGGCGCAGGCTCGTCTCCCAGAGCGCATCGATGTTGGCCTCGTGCGCCAGCACGGAATACGCGCGAGCGTCATGCGGCATCAGTACGACGGCGAAAAGCGCGACGCACGCGATCTTCATCCTCATCGCCGAGGTAGCTGCAAACGCGGTGCCCAGCCGGTGGTAAGCTCCGCACGGATGAGCCGGCTCCCGGGCCTCGCACCTGCCGATCAGATGGCGCATGTCAAGCATCGCCGGAAAACGATCGTCTGCATCGGCGCGGCGGGCATGTTCAACCCGACAGAGCCCGGAAGCGGGTACGGTCCCGAATGGTTCGACGCCGTGCGCGCCGCTGCGCGGGCCAACGCGAGCCTCGATCTCCTGGATCCGATCGGCCTCCCCGCGGTCGGCGACACTCGCGCCCGCCAGCCAGGAAGTGGGCAGGCGGCGGGCGACGCGCGCAACGACGGCGCCCGATCGTTTGCGGACACGACCGGCGGCGGCGCGTTCGTGAGCTCGAACTTCTTTGATCGCAACGTCAGCCAGATCTGGAGCGAAGCCGGCAACTACTATCTGCGGGGCTACGAACCGCCGGCGTCAAACGCGAAATCGGACGACATCGAGGTGCGCGTGAAACGGCCGGGCCTGCAGGTTCGCGCGCGCCGATCTCGTTCCTAGGCCGCTGCCGCCCGGGAGCACCTGACCGCGAGCCTGACTTGATTCCAGGACGGGCCGGGCGCAAGATTAAGTGATGAAGGCTCTGGTGCCTGTTTACGTCGAGCAGCGCGACGGTGTGTACATGGTCGCCGGCACCCGTGTCTGCCTTGACTCGATTGTTCACGGGTTCCTGGCCGGCCAATCGGCCGAGAGTGTGGCGCAATCCTTCCCCGTTCTCACGCTCGAACAGGTCTACGGTGCGATCGCGTTCTATCTGGCGCACCGCGACGACGTAGGCGACTACCTCGACGCGCGACGGTCGGCCTTCGACGCGAAGCGAGACGCGGCGCGCGACGCCGACCCGATGTTCTATCAGAAGCTGGCCGACGCAAAGAAGCACACACCGCTCGTCCGCTGATGCCGATCCGCTTTCAGGCGGACGCTGACCTCAATCAGATCATCGTCACCGCCATCGCCAGGCGCTGTCCTGAAATCGACTTCAGGACAGCGACTGCCGCTGGGCTCGCTGGGCTGAAAGACCCACATGTGCTCGCGCTATCTGCACGCGATAGCCGCATACTGGTGACTCACGATCACACCACGATGCCGACCCACTTCACGACGTTCATCCGTTCAGCCACAAGTCCAGGACTGATCATCATTCCGCAGAGTCTCGGTGTCGGAGAAGCGGTGGACGCGCTGATCCTGATCTGGGCAGCCACGAAGCCTGACGAATGGATCAATCGGATCGTCTACTTGCCGATCTGACACCCACCTGAATCGCAACATTCAGACCGACTCGAACCGGCTGCCGACGCACAGGTCGTACGCCCAGCCGCCGAGCACACCGCCCACGCACGGTGCGACGATCGGCACCCACCACCAGGCATTGCCGGCAGTGAAGACTTCCCCGCCCCAGCCCGCGAGAAACGTGAAGAGCCGCGGACCGAAATCGCGCGCGGGATTGATCGCGTAGCCGGAGTTGAATCCGAACGTCGCGCCAATCAGCACCACCAGCAGGCCGACGACGACAGGCGCGAGACCCGCGGGCGCGGGCGAGTTGCGGCTGTCGGTGATCCCGAAGATCACGGCGATGAGCAGCGCCGTGCCGACGACCTGATCGATGAAGCCGCCAGGGAACGTGCTCAGAAACGGCTGCGGGTACGTCGCCCAGATGCCTGCCGTTCCCTGTGCGCCGAGCACCTGACGCACGCCGCCGTCAAACGCGTTGATCGCTTCGTGATACGTCAGGTAGACGACCGCTGACGCGACGAACGCGCCCGCGAGCTGCGCGAGCGAATACGGCAGCACCTTGCCCCAGGGAAATTTGCGGTGCGCGGCCAGCGCCAGCGTGACCGCGGGATTCAGATGCGCCCCGGTCACCCCCGCCGACACATAACACCCCATCGTCACCGCCAGACCCCAGGCGATGTTGATCGACAAGGTGTCGCCCGCGGTGTGCTTGCTCAGCACGACCTGCGCGACGACGCCGACGCCAAACACGATCAGAATGAACGTGCCGAAGAACTCGGCCAGCAGCTCGCGCGAAAGGCCCTTTTGCATGGGCCGTATTGTAGACTGACGTCCGACAAATATGTCTTACATCCTTGCGCTCGATCAGGGGACGACCAGCTCGCGGGCGATCGTGTTCGACCACGATGGCGCCATCCAGGCGGTCGCGCAGAAGGAATTCACGCAAATCTTTCCCCACACCGGCTGGGTCGAGCACGACCCCGGCGAGATCTGGGCGTCGCAAATCGGCGTCGCCGTCGAGGCGCTCGGCCGCGCGCAGGTGCGGCCGAAGGACGTCGCCGCCATCGGGATCACCAACCAGCGCGAGACGACGATCGTCTGGGATCGCGACACCGGCGAACCGGTCTACAACGCGATCGTCTGGCAGGACCGCCGCACGGCCGACTACTGCCAGAAGCTGAAAGCGCAAAGCGCGGGCGAAACCATTCAGGCGAAGACCGGCTTGCTGATCGACGCGTATTTTTCCGCGAGCAAGATCCGCTGGATTCTCGACAACGTGCCTGGCGCGAAAGCGCGCGCCGACGCCGGCAAGCTCGCGTTCGGCACGGTCGATTCGTGGCTCGTCTGGAAACTCACTGGGCGCGCGCAACACATCACCGACGTCAGCAACGCGTCGCGCACGATGCTGTTCAACATCCACACGCTCGCGTGGGACGACGAACTGCTGACGCTGTTCGGCGTGCCGGCGAGCATGCTGCCGGACGTGCGATCGTCGAGCGAGGTGTACGGCCACGTGTCGGATTCGCTCGGCATCGAGCGCATCCCGATCGCGGGCATCGCCGGCGATCAACAGGCGGCGCTGTTCGGACAGATGTGCCGCCAGCCCGGCATGTCGAAGAACACGTACGGCACCGGCTGCTTCCTGCTCCAGAACATCGGCACGACGCCCAAGCGCTCGCATCAGCAGTTGGTGACGACGGTGGCGTGGCAGATCGGCGGGCGCACGGAGTACGCGCTCGAAGGCAGCGTGTTCATCGGCGGCGCCGTCGTGCAATGGATTCGCGACGGCCTCGGCCTGATTCGCACAGCGGCGGAGATCGAACCGCTCGCCGCGAGCGTCAGCGACAACGGCGGCATCTACATCGTGCCGGCGTTCGCCGGTCTCGGCGCACCGCACTGGGATCCCTACGCCCGCGGCACCATCGTCGGCATTACGCGTGGCACGATGTCCGGACACATCGCGCGCGCGGCGCTCGAGAGCATCGCCTATCAGGTGGCGGATCTGCTCGACGCGATGGCCGCCGACGCGGGCGTTCCACTGAAGGAGCTGCGCGTGGACGGCGGCGCGGCAGCCAACAACATGCTGATGCAGTTCCAGGCGGACATGCTCGGCGTGCCCGTCGTGCGGCCGGCCGTCACGGAAACAACCGCGCTCGGCGCCGCGTATCTCGCGGGCATCGCCGTCGGCTTCTGGAAGTCGGCGGACGAAGTCAGCGGTCAATGGAAAGTCGATCGCACGTTTGAACCCGCGCGGCCGCGTGCCGAAGCGACTGCACTCCGCGCACGATGGACCGAAGCGCTCGAACGCTCCAAGGGCTGGGAGAAACCCGCACCATCCGGAGGCCTCTCGTGACCTTCCGGCGACTGGCTCTTTTCGCGCTGCCCATTTTCATGGGCGTGTTTGGTGTCATCGCGCGTTCGAAACCCTTGGCGCAGACCGACGACGCCAGGTCGCTGGCCGGCGCGATGCGCTGGCGATCGATCGGACCGTTCCGCGGCGGACGCACCAAGGCCATCACCGGCGTGCCCGGCCAGCCGAATGTGTTCTACATGGCGCCGGTCAACGGCGGCGTGTGGAAGACCAACGACTACGGCCGCACGTGGAATCCCATCTTCGACGACCAGCCGACCGGATCGATCGGGTCGATCGCCGTCGCGCCGTCTGATCCCAACATCATCTACGCCGGCAGCGGTGAAGGCCTCGCGCGCCCCGACCTCTCGGTCGGCGACGGCCTCTACAAATCGACCGACGCGGGCAACACGTGGACGCACCTCGGTCTCCGCGACGGCCAGCAGATTCCCTACATCATCGTCGACCCCAGAAACGCGAACCGGCTGTTCGTCGCAGTGCTCGGCCACCCGTACGGACCGAACGACGAGCGCGGGATCTATCGATCGACCGACGGCGGCGCCACGTTCCAGAAAGTCCTGTCGAAGGACGAGAACACCGGCGGATCCGATCTCGAATTCGATCCGAAGAATCCCGACATCGTCTACGCGTGCCTGTGGGAGCAGCGCCAGGGTCCGTGGGAAAACGGCGCGTGGGCGGGCACCAACGGCGGCATCTTCAAGTCGATCGACGGCGGCACGACCTGGCGGCAACTGACGCGCGGATTGCCGGCCGAAGGCATCGTGCAGGCGGACATCGCCGTCGCGCCGAGCGACGGCTCGCGCATCTACGCGACGGTCGCGAATCCCCAGACCGTGCGAATCTATCGATCGGATGACGCCGGCGAGAACTGGACGCTGGCGACCACCGACAACCGCCCGGCCGGCCGCATCGGCGGCGGCGATCTGCCGGTCCCGGTCGTGGATCCACAGAACCGCGACACGGTGATCATCGCCAGCACGGTCAGCTATCGATCGAAGGACGGCGGCAAGACGTGGGTCGCGCTGCGCGGCGCGCCCGGCGGCGACGATTACCAGCGGCCCTGGATCAACCCGACGATGCCCAACATCATCGCGCTCGCCAGCGATCAGGGCGCGATCATCAGCGTCAATAGCGGCGACACGTGGAGTTCCTGGTACAACCAGGCGACATCGCAGATGTATCATGTGAACGCCGACAACGCGTTCCCGTACCGCGTCTGCGGTGGCCAGCAGGAAAGCGGATCCGCGTGCGTGTCGAGCCGCGGCAACGATGGCATGATCACGTTCCGCGAATGGCATCCGGTCGGCGTCGAGGAATACGGCTACGCCGTCCCCGATCCCCTGAACGACAACATCATCTACGGCGGCAAGGTGACGCGCTACGACCGGCGCATCGCGCAGGTGCAGAACGTCGCACCAACACCGGTCCGGCCCGCCGACTTTCGCACGCTGCGCACGGCGCCCGTCGCCTTCTCCGCCGCCGATCCGCACGTGATGTACTTCGCGTCGAACACGCTCTGGAAGACCGCAACCGGCGGGCGTAGCTGGACGCAGATCAGCAAGGACCTCACCCGCAAGACCTGGGACCCGCCCGCGACGATCGGCAAGTACCGCAGCGCCGACACCGCGAAAGCCACGCAGCGCGGCGTCATCTACTCGGTCGCCCCGTCGCCGCTCAGCGTGAACACGATCTGGGCCGGCACCGACGACGGTCTGATCCACGTGACGATGGATGGCGGCGCGAAGTGGAAGGACGTCACGCCGACGGACCTGAAGCCGTTCATGAAGGTGTCGATCATCGACGCCGGCCATTTTGACGTGAAGACGGCGTATGCCGCGATCAACACACTGCGGCTCGACGACATGCGCCCGCACATCTATCGCACGCACGACAACGGCGCCACGTGTACCGCCATCAACAACGGCATCCCCGACAACGCGCCGGTCGACGTCGTCCGCGAAGATCCGAAGCAGAAGGGCCTGCTCTTCGCCGGCACCGAACGCGAAACCTACGTCTCGTTCGATGATGGTGAGCACTGGCAGTCGCTGCGGCTGAACATGCCGGCGACGTCGATCCGCGATCTGATCATCAAGAACGACGACATCGTCGTCGGCACGCATGGCCGCGGGATCTGGATTCTCGACGACATCACACCGTTACGACAAATCGGTAACTCTCAAGGCTCAGGTCTCAGCTCTCAGCTGTTCAAGCCGCAGGTGGCGTATCGCGTTCGTCAGAACACGAACACCGACACGCCGATTCCGCCGGATGAAGCGGCGGGGACGAATCCGCCGGACGGCGCGATCATCAACTACACGCTCGCGTCAGCGTCCACGGGTCCTGTGACGCTCGAGATTCTTGACGCCGCAGGGAAGTCGGTGCGGCGCTACTCGAGCATCGAGCGTAACGACAACCCCGACGAAGCGAGCGCGCCGGTGCCGCTCTACTGGTATCGCGCGCCGCAACGGCTCTCGAGCGACTCCGGGATGCATCGGTTCCTCTGGGATATTCACTATCAGCCGATTCCCGGAGGCGGTGGCGGCCGCGGCGGCCTGCCGATCGCGGCTGTTCCGCACGACACGGTGGCGGCGCCATCGGGTCCCTGGGCCGCGCCGGGTCAGTACACGGTGAAGCTCACGGTCGACGGCAAGAGCTACACGCAGCCGCTGACGCTGAAAATGGATCCGCGCGTGAAGACGCTGCCACTCGGTCTCGCACAGCAGTTCACGCTGTCGAAGCAGCTGTACGACGGGATCGTCGACGCCGAGAACACGGCGACCACGATTCGTGCGCTGCAGCGGGAGATCGCCGGCAAGCGCGGCGGAGCCGGCAACGAGCAGGCGCTGGTCGCGCTCGATCAGAAACTGACCGCGCTGGCCGGGGAGGCCGGCGATGGTCGTGGCGGCCGCGGCGGCGCGCCGGACGGACCCGATACGTTCTCGAACATCCCCGGCAGTTTGAATCAGCTGATGGGTCTACTGCAGGGCGCCGACGTGACGCCGACGACGCAGTTGGTCGCCGCCGTGGGTCAACGCCGTGCAGCGCTGGCGAAGCTGGCGTCGCGATGGGCCGCGCTGAAAGTCGAGGCGAAGGCGCTGGCGCTCGAAGCGCCTCGCGAGTGACGACCGCCGACGCGCGCGTGGCGAGCGGCTTCAGGTGGCTGCCGATTCTGTTGCTGGCGGCCGTGGCGCTGATCGTAATCGTCGGCGTGCTGGGTGGACGCGTGATCGCCCGGCGTCGCAGCGCGCCTCCGCAGGATCAGAGGATGCCGGCGAGTTCCACCGACAGCAGGCGCTCGCACTGCGGGCAGACGAACGCCCGGCCGTGGCGCGGCAGCGTCGACGTGAACGAGACCTGCGTGCGCGTCAGCCGCACCACCCGCAACGTGCGGATCGGCTCTTTGCAGGACGGACAGCGCACGGGCAGTTCGAGCGTGTACACCGCGACCTCCTGCCAGTTACCCAGGAGCTCTTCAGCGTCCGCCTTCACCTCGTCGAGGTCGACCAGCTCATAGGCGTCATTGGGATCGTCGGAAGCCATGCCTCCTGCTTATCGGATCGATCACGCCGCCGCTATACTGCCCTCATGTGGCGGTGTAGCCGGTATCGGTGAGCGGAGCCTGCGCGGAGAACGCCGCCACGCGCAGCAGCATCAGAGCCGTGCCTGTGAGTGTCGTCACACGATCGACCGGAATCGCTTCACCAGGATTTGGCCTGCGTCAGTCGCCAGGGTTAGAACCGCGTCGTGAGCGCAATCCTGAGCGCCCGCGGCGAGCCTGGCGAAATGTTCGTGTTGCTGTCGGCGTTGATGTAGTACGCCGCGTCGAGCAGGTTCTCCACGTTGAGCTGCAGGCGCATCTTCCCGCTGATCGCGTAGAACAACGCGGCATCGACGCGAGTGTAGGCGGGCAGGATCACCGTGTTGTCGACCGCCACGAACATGTCCGACCGGTAGAGCAGGCCGAGTCCCGCCGACAGCTTCGCATGCACACGATAGTTGTTCCAGAGCGACAGCGTGTGATGCGGCACTTGTCCAACCTGCGCGCCCGCCGCGGCGCTGGCCGTGGCGCTGGTGACGTACGCGTGCTGATACGCCAACCCGCCGGCGATGCCCCACGCCGCCGTCACGTGGCCGTTGATCCCGAACTCGTAGCCGTTGGTCCGCTGGCTGCCGGTCTGGATGATCCGCGTCGGGTCGTTGGGATCGATCGATCGCGTGTTCGTCCGATCGAGACGATAGAGCGCGGTCGTCAGCGCCAGCGACGGCGCGGCATCCCACTTCACGCCGACTTCGTAGTTGTTGAACCGCTCGGGTTCGACTTGCTGCGTGATCACCGTCAGCGATGAAAACTGATCGCCAGAACTCGGCAGGTACGACACGCTGTAGCTCCCGTAGACCGACAGCTGCGCCGTCGGCTTCACGACCACACCCGCCCTCGGCGACACGAGATTATCGGGACGCGTCAACGTGGCGTTGGCGCGATTGTCGTGGTACTGCAGGGCGAATCGATCGAGGCGCACGCCTCCGACGATCTGCAGATGCGCGTTCAACTCCACCTGATCCTGCGCGTAGACGGCGCCAAGGCCGGTCCGGATGTGGTTGTCCGCGTCCGTGGCGCTTTGCCGGAACGTCACCGGCATCGTCACCATCGGCGCGGCGAGCGGTACGAGAATCGACGTCGCGCTGTTGTTGAAGAACCCGGTGTTGCGGAAGTTGTCTGTCAGCTGACGGCCGAACTCCGCTCCGACGAGCAACATATGGCGGACCGATCCCGTCGCCGCGAGATAGGTCAGGTCTGTCTGGTTGAACAGGTTCGTGCGCGCGGTCGCGTTGTTGTACGCCGTCATCGTGAACTGCGTCTGATTGGCCGACACGGCGCCCGGCACGTAGTTCTGGTACGAGCGGTCATAACGCGCCAGCGACGTGTGATTGCGCACGGTGAGACGACCAACCTGGTGCTCGACGGTGACGTACCCCAGGTTCACGTCGGCGTCGACGTGGCTGTCCGCAGGATTTCCGAAGTAGGTGGATCGACCCACGCTGACCGGCCGCCCTTGAAACGACGTGATGCCGCGATCGGCGACGCGTGTGTCGCTGAGATATTCATAGCTCGCCACGATCCTGGTGTGGGCGCCCGGCACGACCGTGACGGTCGGCGTGATGCCGTAGCGTGTGAGGCCGACGCTGTCGCGGAAGCTGTCCGAGTCCTCGAACATGCCGTTGAGGCGGAACGCAGCCGCGCCGCCCATCGGGCGATCCACGTCGCCGGTCACGCGCCTGTTCCCGTACATGCCCGCCTGGAGCGACAGTTCGGACAGCGGCTGAAACCCGGCCTCCTTCCCGACGCGGTTGACCACGCCGCCGGCGCCGCCCCGGCCGAATGCCAGCGCATTCGGTCCCTTCAGCACCTCCACGCGGCTCAGGTTGTAGAGATCGCGGTAGTACTGCACGTCGTCTCGAACGCCGTTGACGAAGAAATCGGCCGACGAACTGTTGCCGCGGATGATGATCTGGTCGCGGTTGTTCTCGCCCTGGTGAACGGCCACGCCGGGCACGTAGCGCATCACGTCACCCATGCTGAGCATCAGCTGATCGTGAATCTGCGTGTCACTGACCACCGTCACCGACTGCGGCACATCCAGCAGCGGCGTCGGCGTCTTGGTGGCGCTGCGGATCTGCGAGACCGGCTCGGCCGGCCTGGCGCGGACGGCGACGGTCTCGCGAACGGCCGCCAGCGCCAACCTGAAGTCGAGGCTGACACGAGTGGCCAAGGGCATCGTCACGGTTCTGGACGCGTCACGGAAACCGTCGGCGGCCACGGTGAGGCTGTACGTTCCCGCCGGCAGCGTCACATGAAAAGCGCCGCGCTGATCGGTGACCACGGCGCCGCCAATCACCTGGCCACCGGACGCCACGGTAATGACCGCGCTGGGAATGACCGCGCCGCTCGGATCAGTGACGTGGCCGGACGCTGGCGAACCGGCGAGTTGGGCAGCCGCGGACGGTACGGCGGCGACAAGCAGCGAGAGGAGAAAGACGGACGCGAGCCATTGACGCATAGACGCTCCAGGTCGTTGCGTTGTGCGCGCGCGGCTCCATTAGAATGGGAGAGCCGAACGGGTCACACCACGCGTGTGATAAACGGTCTGTTCCGGATTACCAGTTGGCAACCCGCCGGATGTAACAGCATCCGGCGGGCACGTGATCATTAAATGAGACTGAGTCTCAATTTCATCTTGCCTAGCATATCTCCGACCAATTCGGTCGGTCAATCACGACGTTCATGAGCCATTGGCGGCGAATCGTCGCCGCGCTCGCGTTGGCGCTCGCCGCCGTGGTGCTCTCACCGGTGGCCGACGCGGCGCCCCCGCGGCGGCAGAGACCGCGCGTCGTCACACCGCCGCCACCGCCGCCCGTCCTCGACGTCCCCGTGAACACGCGGTTGCTCGTCATCGCGCCGCACCCGGACGATGAAGTGCTGGGCGTCGGCGGGTTGATGCAGCGCGTGCATGCCACCGGCGGCGCCGTGCGCATCGTCTACCTGACCGACGGCGACGGCTATCCGGAAGGTGTGAAACGGGAAGATCACGTCGAGACGCCGACCGCGAAGGACTATCTCGGGTACGGCAAGCAGCGCCGCCGCGAAGCACGCGCCGCGCTCGTGCGGCTCGGACTGGCCGACGCGTTTCAGACGTTCCTCGGCTTTCCCGATAGCGGCCTCTGTCAGCTGACGAGTGCGTACTGGTCGGAACGGCGCGCGGCGTACCGCTCGCCGTACACCCGGCTCACGCGCCCGCCGAAGAACGAGATCCTCGTGCCGGCCACGAAATACCGCGGTGAAGATCTGTCGCAGGAGATCGCGCTGGTCATCGGCGACTTCACGCCGACGATGATCGCGGTGCCTCGCAAGGAAGATCAGCATCCGGATCACTGCGCGGCGTGGTTCTTCCTCGCCGACTCGCTGAACGACGTCCGCCGCGTGCATCCCGAATTCACCACCGACGTCATCAACTACATCGTCCACTTCAATACCTGGCCGTTCGACAACGATGGGCCGACGCTCGATCCGCCGCCTGGCCTGCGGGGAGGCGCGTCGGGGTGGATGCGGCTGGCGATGACCCCGGCCGAGACGCGCGCCAAACGGGGGGCGCTGCGCCGGTATACGACGCAGATGCACGTGATGGACTGGTTCCTCGACGGCTTCGCGCGATCGAACGAAGTGTTCTCGCGGCCGCGGCCGTTCAAGGTGGTGCTTCCGAGCCGGCGCAGTCCGTGCTGCGACCAGTAATGCCATGACCGAAGGGCCGGAGCGCCTTGATTCGCTCGACGTGTTCCGCGGGCTCGCGATCGCCGCGATGATTCTCGTCAGCACGCCCGGCACCTGGACGGCCGTCTACGTCCAGCTCGATCACGCGCTCTGGAACGGCTGGACCTTCACCGATCTCGTATTTCCGTTTCTGC
>JAYVMG010000097.1:0-4934 GCA_043759095.1 Acidobacteriota bacterium
GGGTTGTCCGGGAGCGAGGCAGCCGTTTTCCCGGCACCGATAGCGAGGCCTTGCGACACGACGCTGAGTCGGCTACCGTGACACGAACCATCGACACCATGATCAGAGGAGGATTCGCTATGCGTGTTCCCTGTCTCGTCGCTCTGGTCAGCGCCTTGGCCGCGGCCGTCGTGGTCCCCTCCGCGTCAGGCCAGTCAGCCAAGCGGACGCCTGCGCGCACGGCCGACGGCAAGCCCGACCTCCAGGGCACGTACACGTTCGCGACGATCACGCCACTGCAGCGGCCCTCGGCTCTCGCCGGCAAGGACGTCTTGTCGCCGGAGGAGGCGGCCGACTTCGAGACCAGCGAGAACGACCGCCTGAACCGCGATTTGTTCGACCCTGAGAAAGGGCAGCCGAGCGCCGGGTACCCCGGAAGAGCGGATGGCGGCGTGCTCTCCTACAACGACTTCTGGTACGAGCGCGGCAGCCAGCTGACGGCAGACCGGCGCACGTCGCTCATCATCGATCCCCCCGACGGTCGCATTCCGTTCTCGGCAGCCACGCGCGCCAAAATGGCGGCGCGGGCGGCCCGGACCAATGCCGGAGTCTTCGACGACCCCGAGGATCTCAGCCTGGTTGATCAATGCATCCTCGGCTTCAACTCGGGTCCGCCGATGATCTCGGGCACGTACAACAACAACCTGCAAATCGTCCAGACGCCCGGCTACGTCATGATCTTCAACGAGATGGTCCACAACGCGCGGATCATCCCGACCGACGGTCGTCCACACGGCACGCTCCCACAGTGGACGGGCGACTCGCGCGGCCGATGGGAGGGCGACACGCTCGTGGTCGAGACGCTCAACTTCAGGCGCGAGACCAGCCTGCAAGGATCGACCGCCAAGACCACGGTGGTGGAGCGCCTCACGCGGCTTGACGCCAAGACGATCGACTACCGGTTCACCATTTCGGACCCGGACGCGTACACGAAACCCTGGACGGCGGTGATGCCCCTGCGAGTCATCGACGGTCTCCTGTTCGAGTACGCCTGCCACGAGGCCAACTACGGTATGGAGGGCGTCCTCCGCGGTGCTCGTTTCAGGGAGAGGGAAGCCGCGAAGAAATGAGATGGTGCCGAGTTCGACTCTTCCCAAGCGACCGGTGAGTCCGGCCATGAGTGCGCTCGCTCGCGCATCTTTGGTTTCATCAGCCCTCTTCATTAATAGTAACTAATATGTTACCTTTAAGCGTGACGCTTCGCGTCGAGGACGATTCCCTTCAAGGACTGGTTCGAGCGACTGGACCCGCACGCCGCGGCGAAAGTGGCGACGGCCGTGACTCGGCTGAGTCTGGGGAACACGTCCAACGTGAAGTGGTTCAGCGGCATTGGGGAGATCAAGGTCGAGTAGGGACCGGGATACCGCGTGTATCTCGCAAAGGACGGCGAGACGTTGATCTTGCTGTTCTGCGGTGGCGCCAAGAAACGGCAGCAGGCGGATATCGCGACGGCGCTGATGTTCCACAGCGAGTACAAAGCGCGCAAGAAGGCGCGCGGGAAGCGGTGAACGACATGGCATTGACGCGAGACTTCAAGGACACAGTGGTGGCGCGGGTGCGGCGCGATCCGAAATTCGCGCGGGCGCTTCTGGACGAGTCGGCCACGCTGTTTCTCAACGGCGAGCCGGAAGCCGCGCGGCTGCTGCTGCGGGATCTCGTCAATGCGACGGTGGGGTTCGAAGCGCTGGCCGAGATGACCGACAAGCCAGCGAAGAGCCTCCACCGGATGCTGTCCCGGACCGGGAATCTCAGCATGGACAATCTGGCCGCCATTTTCGACGCGGTCCGTCACCGGTTGAGAGTCGGACTCAAGGCGCAGACCGTGAAGGCGGCGTAACCGGGCCCGCCGAATCGACATCGGTCGCCACTTCGCCGTTTGTGAGGACCGATCCCGTTCGACTGTCGCTTCGCCCATATAATCCAACCACTTGGCCCTCACTCCCGGCACGCGCCTCGGCGTCTACGACATCGTCGCGCCACTCGGCGCCGGTGGGATGGGCGAGGTGTACCGTGCCCGCGATGCCAAGCTCGGGCGCGACGTCGCGCTGAAGATCCTGCCCGACACGGTCGCGCAGGATACCGATCGCATCGCCCGCTTCAAACGCGAAGCTCAGGTCCTCGCGGCCCTCAATCATCCGCACATCGCGGCTATTTACGGGTTCGACGAAGCTGGCACCACACAATTCCTCGTCCTCGAACTTGTGGAGGGCGAGACGCTCGCCGATCGGTTGAAGCGCGGACCAATTCCCGTCGACGAGACGATCGTGGTCGCGCGCCAGATTGCCGAGGCGCTCGAAGAGGCGCACGAGAAAGGGATCATCCACCGCGATCTCAAACCGGCGAATGTCGCGTTCACCGCCAAGGACCAGGTCAAAGTGCTCGACTTCGGCCTGGCGAAACTGGCCGCTGCGCCGGCGGGAGCCGCCGCGTCGAGCGCGTCGATGTCGCCGACGCTGACGACGCCGGCGATGACGGCGATGGGGATGATTCTCGGCACCGCGGCGTACATGTCGCCGGAGCAGGCGAAGGGGCGCGACGCGGACAAGCGCTCCGATCTCTGGGCCTTCGGATGCGTCGTCTTCGAAATGCTGACGGCGAAGCGGGCGTTCGAGGGCGAGGACATCACCGACACGATTGCGGCGATCATGCGCGGCGAGCCGGACTGGAAGGCGCTGCCCGCCGAAACGCCCGCGAATGTGCGCCTGCTCGTCGAGCTGTGCCTCACCAAAGATCGCCGGCAGCGGGCGGCCGACATCGCCGTCGCGCAGTTCCTGCTCGGCGATCGTGCGACGCTTTCCCCAGCGAGCGCGTCTTCGGAAACCGCACCGCCCGCGACGGTCGCCGCACCCGCTCGCACCGGACGTCCGTGGACGATGGCGATTGCAAGCGGAGTGGCATGCACCGCCCTGGCCGTCCTCGCGGCGTGGTTGGTGCTTCATCAAACACCGCAGAAGCTGCAATCGATGCGATTCAGCATCGTTCCACCGGCGACCGAGCCGTTCAACATCCAGGGCTTCTATCGCAACCTCGCCATCTCGCCGGACGGCACGCATGTCGTGTACGTGGCGGGCAGTGAGTCGCAGTTGATGGTCCGCGCGATCGATCAGCTCGAGGCCGTGCCGCTGCGCGGCATTACGAGTGCGGCCTTTCCGTTCATTTCACCCGACGGCCGTTGGGTGGGCTTCGCCGCGAGCGCGGGAGGCGAGCTCAAGAAAGTGTCGACGACCGGCGGACCGCCCATCACGCTCTGTCGCTTCCCGGGAACCTTCCGGGGAGCGAGTTGGGGGCCGGACGACACGATCGTGTTCGCGACGAACGACACCAGCACGGGACTGTTCGCCGTCTCATCCGGGGGAGGCGAGCCGAAAGTGCTGACGAAACCCGATACGTCGCATGGCGAGCTAGATCACCTGTTCCCGTTCACGCTGCCGGGCGGTCACGCGGTGTTGTTCACCATTTCGGCCTCAGGCGGCAATGACAACGCGCAAGTGGCGGTGCTGGACCTGAAAACGGGTCAGCGCAAAACGCTCGTCCGCGGCGGCAGCGATGCCGTCTACGTCGATACAGGCCATCTCGTGTACGCGTCTGCCGGCACGCTTCGCGCTGTGCGCTTCGATCCCTCGCGTCTGGAAGTGCTGAGCGATCCGGTGCCCGTCCTCGAGCAGGTGACGACACTCGGGACTGGAGCAGCGGACTTCCGGGTCTCGCAGAACGGAACACTGGTCTACGTGCCGGGTACCTTGAACGGCGGCGGCGCCGCCCGGTCACTGGTCTGGGTGAACCGCCAGGGCCGCGAGGAACCAACGAACGCGCCGCCTCGCACCTATTTCATGGCGCGGCTATCGCCCGACGGCACACGCGTGGCGCTCGACATTCGCGATCAGGAGAGCGACATCTGGATCTGGGATCTCGGGCGCCAGACGCTGACACGGCTGACCTTCGATCCGCGCACTGACGGTTTTCCTGTGTGGACCCCCGACGGCAAGCGCATTGTCTTTGGTTCTGAGCGCGCCGGCGCCGGAAACGTCTACTGGCAGGCAGCGGATGGCACCGGCACCGTGGAGCGATTGGTCACGAGTCCCAATCCGCAGTTACCAACGTCGATTGCGCCTGATGGCAAAAGCCTTGTCGTCCAGGACACGAATCCGAAAACCCTTTTCGATCTCATGCTGCTCACCCTGGATGGTTCGCGACGAATCGAGCCGCTCGTCCAGACAGCGTTCGCTGAAAATTCCGGGGAGATCTCGCCGGACGGTCATTGGCTGGCGTATCAATCGAACGAGTCGGGTCGCACCGAGGTCTACGTCCGGTCGTTTCCGAAGGTTGATGGCGGGCGTTGGCAGATTTCGACCGGTGGCGGATCGAGGCCGGCATGGTCGCCGACCGGGCGTGAACTGTTCTATCTCGGCCAGAACCTCGCGATGATGGCTGTGGCCGTGCTGACCGCGCCCACGTTCAGCGCCGGCAATCCATCAAAGCTGTTCGACGGCCAATGGTTTGCGCCGCCTGGCACCCGCCCATACGACGTCTCGCGCGACGGGCAGCGGTTCCTGATGATTAAGGACGCCATGAGTAGCGGCTCAACCGGCGCCTCGCCCACCATCACCGTGGTCTTAAACTGGTTCGAGGAACTCAAGGCACGCGTTCCGGCGAAGTGATCGGCGCGCTTCAGTGTGGTCGTGAACATCGCCGCCGGATTACTCCCGCCTGGTCGCGAAGGATTTACCTACCTGAGTGGTTGCGCCACGCTGTCAATGAGATTCTCGACATCTTCAGGTCGCGTCAGGCCGTTTCACTAGCGGCCAGACGGACACGGCAGAGCGCCAAACCCGAAACACTGGGTGTAGCTTCAGGGTGGAAGCTGCCCAATGACATCAAATAACTCACACGTTCAA
>JAYVMG010000098.1:0-4930 GCA_043759095.1 Acidobacteriota bacterium
TTGCCGCAGTGTCTCGCGCCAGGCGGCCGCGTGGCGTTCCTGACCTTTCACTCCGGTGAAGACCGGCGCGTGAAGCAGGCGTTTCGGGCGGGCCGCCGAGCGGGCGTGTACACCGATGCGGCGGACGAGATCATTCAGTCCACGAAGGAAGAAACGTTCGCGAATCGGCGCGCCGCGTCGGCAAAGTTGCGCTGGGCGGTGCGCGCGCACTATGGTGAAGCGTGAGCGTCAAGCGCGTGGCCCGCGACCTCCTCAAGCGTGCGGGATTCCATGTCCAGCGCGGACCCGCCAATCGTTTCGAAGCGATGGACGTCGCGCTCCGGACGCTGCACAACCACTCCTACCGGCCGGCCGTCGTCATCGATTGCGGCGCGAACATGGGGCAGTGGTTCGCCGTGGCCTCCCCGGTGTTCCAGGAGAGCCGCTTTCACCTGATTGAACCGCAAGAGGTGTGCTGGACGACGCTCGAGCGGGCGGCTGGTGTACGCGGCCGGACGCAGCTTCATCGGACCGCGCTGTCGGCGCCGGGTGTCTCGGCCGTGCAGATGCATCGGGGCGGCGATTCGAGCGGCGCCTTCGTGATGACCGCGACCGATTCGTGCGCGGTGTCGCTGACCGCGCCGGCGACGACACTCGACGCGTTGTTCGCCGATGTGACCGCGCGCGATCGCGCACTGGTCAAAATGGACCTCGAAGGTCATGAACTGACTGCGCTGCAGGGCGCGTCGCGGTTGCTCGAGATGGCCGAGGTCGTGATCAGCGAAGTCCACTTCTTCGATGTGTACAGCACCGGGCGCCCGACGTTCCAGCAACTGGCGTCGTTCCTCGACGAGCGCGCGTTTGTCCTCTACGACATCGCCGCGCTGAACGGCCGGACCCGCGACCAGCGTCTCCGGCAGGGCGACGCGGTGTTTGTCCGGCGGGGGAGCCCGATGGCGGAGGACGTCTGTCTGGAGTAGCCCGAGGCCAGCGGCTGCCGACGTTCCCGGTCGTCCTTGCGGGAGCGGCGGCGTTCCTCGACATCTATTCCACCCAGCCGCTGCTGCCGTTGCTGACCCGCACCTTCCATTCGTCAACGTTCGAAGCGGGACTGACCATCACTGCACCGACGATCGCGGTCGCGATCGTCGCGCCGTTCATCGGCCGGCTGGCCGATCGGCTCGGATTCCGCCGCGTGATCCTGCTGTCGGCCTGGGCGCTGACGTTGGCGACATTGCTCGCGTCGACATCCCAGAATCTCCATCAGCTGATCGGCTGGCGGTTCGTGCAGGGCATCGCGACGCCGGGGATTTTCGGCAGCGCCGTTGCCTACATCCACGAGGTCTGGCCGCCGTCGCGCGCGGGCCGGGCGACTGCCTCGTACATGACCGGGACGATTCTCGGCGGCTTCACGGGACGCGCCGTCTCGGGCATCGTCGCCGCAGACGTGAGCTGGCAGGCGTCGTTCGTAGTGCTCGCAATCCTGACCGGCCTGGTGGCCGTTGCCCTGACGATCTGGCTGCCGCGCGAACCCGCGAAACACGGCGCGGAAGGCGCGAAATCAGGCGGGTCGGTTGCGCATCTGTTTCGTAACCGTCGACTGCTCGCGACCTGCGGTGTCGGGTTCTCCGTGCTCTTCACGCAGGTGGCGATGTTCACCTACGTCACGTTTCACCTCGCGGCGCCGCCGTTCAGCCTCAGCACGGTCGCGCTCGGCTGGCTGTTCGTCGTGTATCTGGTTGGTGCGGTGGTGACGCCGTTCGCGGGACACTGGATCGATCGCTACGGACACCGCGCGGGCATCGCCTCTGCGATGGCGCTGGGTGGGGCAGGGGCGCTCCTGACTCTGGTATCGTGGCTGCCGGCGATCGTCGCCGGCCTCGCGCTGTGCGCTACCGGCGTCTTCACCGCGCAAGCGACGACGAGCAGTTATATCGGGGCCGTGACGGCGAAGGACCGCGGCGTCGCCGTCGGGATGTATTCCACGTTTTACTATGCGGGCGGCAGCACGGGCGGCGCGCTGCCGTCGATCTTCTGGACCACCGGCGGCTGGACCGCCTGCGTGCTGCTGGTGGTGGTTGTGCAACTGGTCGGCGTCGCGATTGCGTTCACGCAGTGGTCACCCGCAGAAACGCATCACGACGTCGTGCTGCCGGACTAAGCGAGCAGCGTCCTGAGCTCATCGCCTTCCATCACTTCGATCTCGAGCAACCGCAGCGTGACCGATTCCAGCTTGTGGCGCTGCGCCGTGAGGATGCGCGTCGCGGTGTTATGGGCGTCGGTGAGGATGCGCTTGATCTCAACGTCGATCGTCTGAGCCGTCTCTTCACCGTAGTTCCCGCGCTCGTTCGGCATCCCGATGTCGAGGAAGCGCGGACGCTTGGCGCCCTCGTAGTTGACGGCGCCGAGCGTGTCGCTCATTCCCCATTCCGTCACCATCGCGCGCGCCATGTCGGTGGCGCGCTGTAGATCGTTCTGCGCACCGGTCGAGATTTCGCCAAGCGCGATCTCCTCGGCCGTCCGGCCGCCCAGCAGCACGGCGAGCTGATTATAGAGGTCGGTCCGCGTCATCAAATAGCGATCCTCGAGGGGCAGCTGCATCGTGTAGCCAAGCGCGCCGAAGCCGCGCTGCACGATGGAGATCTTGTGCACCGGATCCATGTCCGGCAGCACGCTGGCGACGATGGCGTGACCCGACTCGTGGTAGGCGACGATGCGGCGCTCCTTGTCGCTCATCACGCGCTTCTTCTCGAGGCCGGCAATCAGACGATCGATCGCCGACTCGAAATCGCGTCGATCAACCTCGGTCTTGTCGTTGCGCGCGGCGAGCAGCGCGGCCTCGTTCACGAGGTTCGCGAGATCGGCCCCGGCGAATCCGGCCGTGCGCTGTGCGATCACTTTCAGGTCGACGTCAGGACCGACCTTCACGCCCTTGATGTGAATGCGCAGAATCGCCTCGCGCCCCTTCACGTCGGGCTTGTCGACGAGGACCTGCCGGTCGAAGCGGCCCGGGCGGAGCAGGGCCTGGTCGAGCACTTCGGGACGGTTAGTCGCGCCCATGATGATGACGCCCTTGCGCGAGTCGAAGCCGTCCATCTCGGCGAGCAGCTGATTCAGCGTCTGCTCGCGTTCTTCGTGGCTGCCGAACGGACTCTGCGTGCGCGCTTTGCCCAGTGCGTCGAGCTCGTCGATGAACACGATGCACGGCGCCTTGGCTTCCGCTTGTTGGAACAGATCGCGAATGCGCGCCGCGCCGACGCCGACGAACATCTCGACGAATTCCGACCCGCTCATGCTGAAGAAGGGCACGTGCGCTTCGCCGGCGACGGCGCGCGCCAACAGGGTCTTGCCGGTGCCCGGCGGCCCGACGAGCAGCACGCCTTTGGGAATCTTGCCGCCCAGGTTCGTGTACTTCTTCGGGTGCTGCAGGAACTCGACGATTTCTTTCAGCTCGTCCTTGGCCTCTTCGCAGCCGGCCACATCCGTGAAGCGCACCTTCACTTCATCGTCGGCGTAAATCTTCGCCTTGTTCTTGGCGAACGACATCACGCCGCCTTCCGCGCCCGACATGCGCCGGAAGAAGAAGCCCCAGATCGCGACAAGGAACACCAGTGGAATGATCCAGCCGAGCAGCTCGGGCAGCCACCGGTTCATCACCTCGCCGGTGTACTTCACGCCGGACGCGTCGAGTTCCTCGGAGAGCTTCGGATCCTCGACCCGCGTGACCGTGAATTGCCGGCTCGCCTTATCGCTTCCGGCCTCCTCTTTCAGCGTGCCGCGCACGAGTTGGTCGCCGATCGTCAACTCCGCGATCTTGCCGCCTTTTACGAGCGTCTTGAACTCGGAGTACGGAATCGATCGGCCCGGAGGCGTCATGTAGTACGCCTGCGCGATGCCGAGCACGAGCAGCAGGGCCAGCCCGTACCAGAGCGAGGAGGGGCGTTTTGCGAGCGGGTGTTGGCGAGGTGCGGGTCTGGAAGGTGCCATAGCTATGCGCGAACAAGCTCCTGCTTGGTGAATGTCAATCCGGGGACGCCCGCGTCCACGACAATCGTGTCGCCTTCGAGGAAATCGCCTTCGAGGACGCGCATCGCGAGCGGGTCGAGCACGCGGCGCTGGATCGCGCGCTTCAGCGGACGCGCGCCGTAACTCGGATCATACCCTTCTTGCACCAGCTGTTCCTTGGCGGCGCCGGTCAGCGTCACGTGGATCTTCCGGTCCTCGAGACGTCTGGTCAGACCGCCGAGCTGGATGTCGATGATCTGCTTCATGTGCTCGCGGCCGAGCGCGTGAAAGAAGATGATCTCGTCGATTCGATTGAGGAACTCCGGCCGGAAGTGGTCGCGCAGCGCGTCCATCACCTGACGCCGCGTGTCTTCATCCACTGTACCGCCTTCGGCCTTCGTGTGCTCGGTGATGAATGCGCTCCCCAGGTTCGACGTCATGATGACGACGGCGTTCTTGAAGTCGACCGTTCGCCCTTTGCCGTCCGTCAGCCGGCCATCGTCCAGGAGCTGCAACAGGACGTTGAGGACCTCCGGGTGCGCCTTCTCGATTTCGTCGAACAGCACGACGGCGTACGGGCGGCGGCGGACGGCTTCCGTCAGCTGCCCGGCTTCCTCGTAGCCGACGTATCCGGGAGGCGCGCCGATCATCCGCGACACGGTGTGCTTTTCCTGGTATTCCGACATATCGATCCGGATCATTGCCTGCTCATCGTCGAACATGAACTCGGCAAGCGCACGCGCGAGCTCGGTCTTGCCGACGCCGGTCGGTCCGAGAAACATGAATGTGCCGAGTGGCCGGTTGGGATCCTGCAAACCCGCGCGTGCCCGGCGGATCGCGTTCGCCACCGCCGTGATCGCTTCGTCCTGGCCGATTACACGCTGATGCAGACGTCCTTCCATGTGGATCAGCTTCTGGACTTCGCCTTCCATCATCCGGCTGACCG
>JAYVMG010000099.1:0-1827 GCA_043759095.1 Acidobacteriota bacterium
CGTGGTGTTTTTCTGCGACCAAACAGAGCTGGCGGTCGAGCGCGCGGTCGCCGACGCCATTCTCGTCCGTCCCATGGAGGATGTCCGATGACCCCGTCCTTGCGCCTCGTGTTCTGGGAATCGACGAAGGCCTGCAACTTGAGCTGCAAGCACTGCCGCGCTGTCCCGCGGAAACAGCTTGGGCCCACTGAGTTGAGGACGGCGGAAGCGTTCAACCTCATCGATCAGATCGCCGAGGTGGCCAAGCCGGTGTTCGTCCTCTCGGGCGGCGAGCCGTTGTTCCGTCCCGACCTCTTTGACATCGGGGCCTACGGCGTCGAGTCCGGATTCCGGATGGCGCTTGCGACCAACGGGACGCTGGTGACTGAACGCGTGGCGGCGCACATCGCGGACACGGGTTTTTCGCGGGTCGCGATCAGCCTCGACGGGGCCGTGCCGGCCACCCACGACAGGTTTCGCGGTCTGCCGGGATCGCACGCGCTGGCGCTCCGCGGCCTGCGCAACCTGCGCGACGAAGGCGTCTCGGTGCAGATCAACTCGACGATCGCGCAGCACAACGTGACCGAGTTGCCCGCGCTGCTCGATCTCGCGCTCGAGATCGGCGCCGACGCGCTGCACCTCTTCATGCTGGTGCCGGTCGGCTGCGGCCTGGAAATCGCGCCGAGCGAGATGCTGCCAGCCGGCGAGTACGAGCGCGTCCTCCACTGGTTCGACGAACAATCGAAGACCTGTCCGATCGATCTGAAGGCGACCTGCGCGCCGCACTACTACCGCATCCGTGCGCAACGGCTCGAAAGCGATCGGCGTAACGGCGATATGAGTGGGACGTTTATCGCGCCGGGCACGCGGGCGAAAGCGGCGCCGTCGCTGCTCGGCGGCGGCGCGCACGGTCAGCACCTCTCGGCGATGACGCGTGGCTGCCTGGCCGGCACTGCAGTCTGTTTCATCTCGAACGAGGGCGACGTCTACCCGTGTGGCTACCTGCCCGTCAGCGCCGGCAGTACGCGGACACAGCATTTCAAGGACATCTGGAACGACTCGTCGGTGTTCCAGCAGCTCCGCAACCCGAATGCGCTCGAAGGCAAATGCGGTGAATGCCGCTATCAGTCGCTCTGCGGCGGTTGCCGCGCGCGAGCGTATGCGGCGACAGGCAGCTTTCTCGCGGAGGAACCGTTCTGTTCGTATCGACCCGATCTCGATGTCGCTCGCGACGCGTCGCGCATTCCCTGTGTGTTGGAGGTGCAGTCATGATGAAACGTCTTGCGCTGTCGTTCCTCGTTCTCGGCTTCGTTGCCACCACCGCGGCGGCCCAGCCACCGGCGAAGGCGCCAGGCCATTACGACCCGGACGCGGAAGCGTCGTTTGGCGGCGTCATCACCGGCGTGGTCAGCGTCGCCGGGCCCGATGGAAGTGTTGGGGTCCATCTCAATCTCAAGACGGCGACCGGCACCATCGTGCAGGTCCAGCTCGGCCCCGCGATGTTCATCGGGATGAACAACGTTTCGTTCTTCGCCGACGACCTGATCCTCGTGAAGGGCGCCTACGTCACTCACGACGGCATCGCCGCCGTGTGGGCGCGGATGGTCTCCAAGGGAGACAAGACGCTCGAGCTGCGTAGCGCAGACGGAGCGCCGCGGTGGCCTTTCGCGACTGCTGACGATCCCGACGGCTGCGGCGTGTCGCACGCCCCCGTGCGGTACTAGCCGGTCGGCGGTCCCCGATGTGCGTCCAATCGCCTCGATCCGATGGTCGAGGCGGCCGATCGCCTGTTCGAAATCGCGGACGCGGATTCGTCGCGCGAGAGGCGGTCGTCCATGACGCGTCAGG
>JAYVMG010000100.1:0-4914 GCA_043759095.1 Acidobacteriota bacterium
TGATCCAGGTCGATCGCATTCCGCACGACCGCGCCGGCTTCGGATCGACGCTCGAGGTCATCGACGGCCACGGCGAGAAAATGAGCTTCCAGCTCGTCATGCCTGAGGACGCCGACGCTGAAAAGGGGATGATCTCCACGACGTCGCCGATCGGCCGCGCGCTGATCAACAAGGAGCCCGGCGACACCGTGAAAGTGGTGACACCCGGCGGTGCGCGCGAGTTCGAGATCGTGAAGCTGACGACCATCCACGACGAAACCCTCGGATGACGGATCGATTCGACGGCGCCTCGTCTGCCTCGCCGACCTCGTCTCCGAGCCCCTCTCCCATTCCTGAACCGTACTCCCCGCAACGCCGCACTGCGCTCGTGCTGACCGGCACGGGCACGGCCGGCGCGTATCATGCCGGCGCGCTGCGCGCGCTCCACGAGGCGGGGGTCAAGATCGACATCGTGGCCGGACGCGGCGTCGGCGTCATCGGCGCGCTGTTTGCGGCCGTCGACGGCGCCCAGCGCCTGTGGGACGAGAAGGGATTTTGGCGCGCACCGGGGATCACCGCGCTGTACGAGTGGCGGATCGTGCCGCGCGTCATCGTCTGGGCGCTGGCGGCGTCATTGGCCATCGTCGCGGCGCCAATGGCGGCGATGGCGCTCGGGCTGATCGTGTTTCCCGCCGACTTCCTGCTGAAGATGGTTGGGCTGACCGGAGCGTCTGGTCTCGCCGGCGCGTACCTGCAGATCGCGCAGGCCGCGTTCGCGCCGTCGGCGCTGCCGACGTGGTTGCCGCGTCTGGTGCTGCTGGTGCTGGGGACGGCGGGGCTCGTCGCGTTCGTCGACGGGTGGTGGAGCGGCCGCCGAGAGGGGGGCCATGCGCTCGGCGCGTCCTGGTGGCGGGCGGCACGGGCGCCGATGTCGTCGGCCCGCGCGATCGATCACTGCTGGAAGGTGATGTGGGACCTCGTGCGCGGCGCCACGCAGCTGAAGGAGCCGACGCCGTCGGAACTCGGCCGCCGTTTTACGGAGATGCTCGCGGAGAACATTGGTCAGCCCGGTTTCCGCGAACTGATCGTCGCGGTGCATGACGCCGATGCCCACCGCGACCTGATTTTCACGATGGTCGGCGAGTCGCGCCGCAGCGATCTGATCCGGCGGTCCACGAGCGAAGCGGCCGAGGCGCGGCGCGCGGAGGTGTTCGATCTGGCCGGCGTGGCGCGCGATCATCTGCCGGACGCGGTCGCGGGCGCGCTGACGGTGCCGCTGGCGACCGAGTGGCATCGCATGACGTTCGCCGCAGACGGGTACTGGCGCGGCGAAACACACCGGCTGTGCGATCGGCCCGCCAGCTTGATTCGGCTGATCGACGAGCTGATCAATCTGGGAGTCGAGCAGATCGTCCTCGTGTCGGCGGCGCCGGAATCGCCCGGCCCGCACGCACTGGCCGCGCCCCGGTTGGACGGCCGCGGCCGGCTCGGCGAGTACCTGCAGTCGGCCGAGGCGGCGGTCGTGCGCGACGCCACGACCACCACCGGCGGCGTGCGCATTTTTACCGTGCGTCCGGCGCACAATCCGATCGGCCCGTTCGAGTTTTCCGGTGGCTACGACGACCGATCGCATCGGCGCCAGGGCCTGAGCGAGCTGATCAACCGCGGGTACGAAGACGCCTACCACCAGTTCATCGAGCCCGTCGTCGGCGCTTCAGGGGACAAGGTTGGCAAGGCTGAAGTCTCAAGTCTCAAGTCTCAAGTCTCAAGTCTCAAGTCTGAAGTCTCACGTCTCACGTCTGAAATCTGAGGTCTGAAATCTATGAAGGGTCCTGCCACGGAACTGATTCACGCCGGGGAAGTCGATCGGATCGCGGCCGTGCCGTTGACGACGCCGATCTACGAGACGACGACGTTCGTGTTCGACACCGCGGCGGAAGTGGTCGCGTACAACGAAGGGCGATCGTCGAAATACCTCTACTCCCGCTACACGAACCCCACTGTCGTCAGCGTCGAGCAGAAGCTGGCCGCGATCGATCACGCCGAAGCCGCGCTGACGTTCTCGTCAGGGATGGGCGCGACGGCGACGATCCTGATGGCGCATGTGAAGGCCGGCGACGAAGTGATTTGCGGCGCGGCGATCTACGGCGGGACGCTGCACCTGCTGCAGGATATGCTGGCGAATTTCGGCGTCACCCCGCGGTTCATTTCGCTCGACGAGATGGCGAACCTCGAGCGCGTGTTCAGTGATCGCACGAAGCTGGTGTGGTTCGAGTCACCGATCAATCCGACGCTGCGCTGCATCGACATCCGGCGCGTGGCGGAGGCGTGTCGCGCCCGGGGCGTGCTCTCGGTGATCGACAACACGTTTGCCAGCTCGATGAACCAGCAGCCGCTTGCGCTCGGCGTCGATCTGGCCATGCAGAGCGCAACGAAATACCTGAATGGCCACAGCGACGTCACCGGCGGCATGGTCGCGGGCCCCAAGGCGCTGGTGGCGCCAATCGAGAAGGCGCGGCGGTTGCTCGGCACCGTGATGGACCCGCACCCGGCGTACGCGCTCGGGCGCGGCCTCAAGACGATGCCGCTGCGCGTGGAGCGCCACAACGCGAATGCGATGGCGGTGGCGACATTTCTCGAGGGCGACCGGCGCGTCAGTCAGGTCTACTATCCGGGGCTCCCGTCACATCCGGATCACGAGATCGCCAAGCGGCAAATGCTTGGCTTCGGCGGGATGATCTGTTTCGATCTCGACGGCCGGTACGATCGCGCCGAGCAGGTTTACAACAAACTACAGATCGTCAAGCGCGCCGCCAGCCTCGGCGGCATCGAGAGTCTGGTGAGTCTGCCGGTGATCACGTCGCAGTGGGGGCACAGCGACGAACAGCTCGAAGCCGCCGGCGTGACGAAGGGGATGCTGCGGCTGTCGGTCGGGCTGGAAGACGTGGCCGACCTGATCGCGGACCTCGACCAGGCTTTGGAAAGTTAAGTTTTATGTTTTAACTTTCAAGTTTCCTGCTGGTTCATGGGCCAGGAACTCGTGTGCGAACTGCTGGAGCTTCGCGCTCATGGCGTCCGGCGAGAGGTCGCCGTGTTTCTCTGTGAATGCCTGCAGCGGCACCACGGCCTTGGCCATCGCCCGATGGCCGCCCGCGCTGCCGATGTCGGCGAAGAAACGGCGGACGAACTCACCCGCGTTCTTCGTGTATCCCAGATTACGCACCGACACGACCAGCTTCTCGCCGACGATGCCGGCGATGACCGTCCATTTGACGTCTTCAAGCTGCAGGAAGAAGTCGGCGACGTACGGGATGAAATCCTCGCGCGGCATGGCGCCAAGAAACGCGCAGAACACCTGGTCGGAGAGAATGCCGCCGCGGTGCGCCGCCAGCACGTAGTCGAGCCGCTCGCCCGTGATTTCCGCGCCTTCCATCTTGCGGATCAGCGCCGCGTCCGACAGCGGGTAGAGGTACGAAAACGCCTCGAGGTCCACGCGGTTCGTCGACCGGTTGAAGAACAGCGTGTCGGACTTGATCGCGTACAGCATCGCGGTGGCCGTGCGTTCCGAGATGTTCACGTCGACGGCGCGCAGGTGCTCGGTGAGGATCGTGGACGTGGAGCCGTAGTCGGGGCGGATGTCCTTGAACACGGCCGTGTAACCCGGCTGCTCGGGGTGGTGATCGATGACGAGATCCACGCGGTCGATGAGCCCGCCGAAGTAGTGCGGCTGGACGTCGACCATGGCGATGCGATCGTATTCCTTCAGCGATTCCTGGGTGATCGCCTCGACGTGGATATCGAGCAGGTTCACCATGCGCAGATTCTCGGGCCGCGTGACGCCCTGGATCGCGCCGATGATCGCCGTCGTCTTTGTGCGGCGCAGGACATTGCGCAGGGCCAGGCCGCTGGCCATCGCGTCGGGGTCGGGATCGTTGTGCAGCATGATCAGGACGCGGTCGGCGTCGCTGAAATATCGCTGGTACTGCTGAACTCTGGCGCGCGTCAGCGAGCGGCTGAACTCGGTGAGCAATGGTCCGCCGAACAGCGCCGACATCGACAGGTAGGCGACGTCGGGGAACTCCGTGTGGAACTCGTCGGCGCGCTTGCTGGTGGCGGCTGTGCCGATGCCGAGCACATAGGTCAGCGTGCCGCCGGCGTCGCGCACCGCCTCGAGGATCTTCTTCAGCCCGCGCTTGCCGTGATCTTCGATGATGACGCAGGTGGACGGACCGATGTCCGCTTTGAGATACGTGTCCGTGCGGCGGGGATCACCGGCCGTCACCGTCACCCCTGCCTCCTGGAGGCGACGGGCGAGCGGCCGGTTCTCGATGATGAACTCGACCTCGAAGCCGGGCATCAGGATTTCGTTGAGCATCCTGATGACCAGCTCGTCCTGGCAGACAGCTAGACACCGCATCAGCGTAGCAACTCGCGATTATATGCCTGGCGGCTTCTTCAGCACCCTTCGTTACCAGCGAACCTGCATGTACCCGCCGAACGTGATGCCCGGGTTGTTGGTCAGCTCCCTGAACCGGCGCGAATCGACGACCGAGATCGCGTCGCGCGGGTTGAAGTGGTTCGTCACGTTGAAGATCTGCAGGCCGAGGTCCATCTTTCGCGTGAACACGTCGAACGTCTTGAACGTGGTCAGGTCCATCGCGAAGTAGGTCGGCAGCCGTTCGGTGTTGAAGCCACCGACATAGTGGCGGTAGGCATCCTGCGCCGTATACGGAAAACCGCTGCGCCAGTCGACCGCCGGTGAGATCACCACGCGGCGAGGCAGGGTGAACGTGGCCCACCCACGCAGCCGGTGCGGCACGTCGGCGATCCCCGGCGCCGCCGCGTCGTTCGGCTCCAGCAGCGGTGCGTCCAGGTTGGTGAACATCGACCCGAAGTCGTTGGACTCGACGTTCGAGGCGGCGCGCACGTAGCTGA
>JAYVMG010000101.1:0-13015 GCA_043759095.1 Acidobacteriota bacterium
GGCGGTGCGGCCATCGCCGCGTGCGGATCGGGTCTTTTCGGCGTCTCCGGTAACTTCTGGATCATGTCGGCTGGGTCTGTGCTGTTGGGACTCGGGATCGGATCCGCGATGACCGCGAGCTACAGTGCCGCCGGCGCGGTAATTCCACCCAGCGCCCACGGCGCGGGCTTCGGCATGCTGACCAGTGCGTCGCTCGTCGGCATGGCCAGCAGCCCGTTCATCGCCGGCTTCGTCGGCGGCACCTCGCTCCGGGTTGTCTTCTTCGCGGACCTCGCGATCATGGGGCTACTCGCGCTGCTGGTACAGAATGCGATGGTGGACTAGTGTTGTGCCACGAAGACACGAAGGCACGAAGAAGATGTTTGGTACAGAAGATGTTCGGTACGTCGTGTCTTCGTGTCTTCGTGTCTTCGTGGCCAAACACCTGGAGTCCTACCTGATGCGTCGAGTCGTCGTTGATCCGGAGTCACCACAGCGCGACGCGCTGCAGGAAGCCGCCACGTGGATTCTGAACGGCGGTCTTGTCGCGCTGCCGACGGATACACTGTATGGGCTCGCGGCGGATCCGTTTTCAGCAGCGGCCGTCGCGCGCATCTTCGTGGTGAAGGGACGAGATGCGGGAAAGGCGCTGCCGCTCATCGCGGCCGACGCGACGCAGGTGACGCTGCACCTGGGACGTCTGTCGGCGACGGCGCAGCGTCTGGCGGAGCGCTTCTGGCCGGGGCCGCTGACGCTCGTGATCGCGGCGCCGTTGGTGTTGGCGCGTGAGGTGACGGGCGAGCGGGGAACGGTCGGCGTGCGCGTGCCGGCCGACGCGGTGGCGCGGGCCGTGTGTGCGGCCGTGGGCCGGCCGATCACCGCGACGAGCGCAAACCGCAGCGGCGAGCCGCCCACTAACGATCCGGATGAGGTCGAGCGCACGCTCGGCGATCGTATCGACCTGCTGATCGATACGGGGCAGACGACGGGCGGCGCGCCGTCAACAATCGTGGACGTCACTGGCGCGGAGCCCACGCTGGTGCGGGCCGGCGCGATTTCATGGGACGAGATTCAAGCATGGCTGCACATCGATCCACCGGTCCCACCCGCTCGATAGGACGCACTGAGCGCGCCGCGCTGGTCGGCCTGATCGCGGGCCGCGCCCGGCGTCTGGACGCGGAGCGATCGCTTGATGAACTCGCCGGGCTCGCCCAGGCCGCCGGGGCGGAAGTCGTCCTGCGCGTGCTACAGGAGCGCCCGAAGCCGGATCCCTCGACGTTTCTCGGCGCCGGAAAAATCAAAACGCTCGCGCTGTCCGCCGCCGAAACCAACGTGGACGTCGTCATCTTCGACAACGAGCTGACGCCGGCGCAGCTGCGTCAGATTGAAGGGGAAGTCGGCCGCAAGATCATCGACCGCACGCAGCTGATCCTCGACATCTTTGCGCGGCGCGCACGGACGCGGGAAGGGAAGCTGCAAGTGGAATTGGCGCAGCTGAAATACATGCTGCCACGGCTGGCGGGATCCGGCACGGCGCTGTCGCGGCTGGGCGGTGGCATCGGATCGCGCGGGCCCGGCGAGACGAAGCTCGAAACGGATCGCCGGCGCATCCGCACGCGCATCCACGCGATTTCGGACGACATCGATCAGGTGCGCAAGCGCCGCACGCAGCTGCGCGAGCGGCGGCACAAGGCATCGGTCCCGACGGTCGCGCTGGTCGGCTACACCAACGCGGGCAAGACGACGTTGTTCAACGTGTTGACGCGGGCGGACGCCGAAGCGTCGAACGCGTTGTTCGTGACGCTCGACCCGCTGGTCCGCCAGGTGCGCCTGCCGGACAACCGCGAACTGCTCGTCTCCGATACAGTCGGGTTCATCGATCGCCTTCCGCACGCGCTGGTCGCGGCGTTTCGCGCGACGCTCGAGGAGACCGCCGACGCCGACCTGGTGCTTCACGTGATCGACGCCTCGGCGCCCGATCGCGATCGCCGCATGAACGCCGTCCGCAGTGTGCTGGACGAGGTCGGGGCGATCGAGGTGCCGATGCTTGAGGTCTACAACAAATGCGATGCGCTGACCCCGGACGAGCGGCGGCGCTTGCAGGAACAGGATCCGTCGGCGCTCCTGATCTCGTCACTGACCCGGCAGGGGATTGACGAGCTGGTGGAGACGATTACCTCCCGCCTCGCGCTCGACGTCGTCCGCGTCACGCTGACGTTCGATCCCGACAGCGACGCCGATCGCGAGCGCATCGCACGCGTGTATCGCCATGCCCGCGTGGTGCTGCATGAGGCGCGCGAGCGCGAGGTGTCGATCGTGGCCGATGTCCCGCGCCGTCTTCTGAATCGTCTGAGCTAATATCTCCCAGATGCGCACGATCCTTCTGGTCGCGGTCGTCGTCCTCAGCGCCTGCGCGCCCAAGACCGTTTCGGCGCCGGTGGTGACCGCGCCGAAGTTTCCCGATTTCATGCGCCCGGCGGTGCCGCCGGCGATGGCCAACAGCCCGGCCGCGGCGTCCGCGTCGAGAGGTTGGTCGTTCCTGCAGGCCGGCGATCTCAAGACGGCTGAGCGGGAGTTCGCCGCCGCATTGAAGATCGCGCCCGCGTTCTATCCGGCTGAGACGTCGCTCGGCTTTGTCGAACTCGCGCGCAAGGACGCCAACGCGGCGCTTCCGCACTTCGATCGTGCGCTCGATCTCAACCCGCAGCACGACGATGTGGCGGCGTTTCTGGGGCGGGCGGCTGCACTTCTGGCGCTCAACCGCGACGCCGAGGCGCTGGCCGCGTTGGAAGCCGCGCTGGCGGCGGATCCATCGCAGGCCGAACTCGGGCGACGCATCGAAGTGCTGAAATTCCGAAACGTCGAGCAGGGCCTGGCGCGCGCCAGGGACGCGGCGCGCGGAGGCCGGCTGGATGAAGCGGCGCAAGCCTATACAGCGGCGATCGCCAGTTCGCCAGACAGCGCTTTTCTGTATCGCGAGCGGGCCGGCGTCGAGCATCAGAGCGGGGAGACCGACGGGGCGCTCGAGGACTTCCGTAAGGCCGCCGCGCTGGATCCTGGTGATGCGAAGTCGATCGCGCAGATCGGAGAACTGCTCGAGGCGCGCGGTGATTTCGAGGGAGCCGCCAAGGCCTACGCGGACGCCTCGGCGATCGAACCGAGCGCCGAATTGGACAAGCGCCTCGAAGACGTCCGGGCAAAGACCGCGCTGGCGCGGTTGCCCGCGGACTACCGCGGCATCGAGCAGGCGGCGCAGGTCACGCGCGCTGACCTCGCCGCGTTGATTGGTATCCGCCTCGGGACTCTGCTGCCGGCGGCCAGACGCGGCGACGCCGCGCTGATCACCGACGTTCGCAACCATTGGGCCGCCACCTGGATCATGGCCGTGGCGCGCGCCGGCATCATGGAGCCGTTCGCCAATCACGCGTTTCAGCCACGCACAGTGGTGCGCCGCACCGATCTCGCGCAGGCGTGCGCGCGACTGCTGGCGCGGATCGCTGCGCAGAATCCTGGGCGCGCCAAAGGCTGGGAGTCGGCGCGTTTGAAGTTCAGCGATCTGTCGGCCAGCCACCTGGCGTACCCGGCGGCGTCGGTGGCCGTCGCGGCTGGCGTGATGAAGACGAGCGGCGACAGCGGCTTTCAGCCGTCTCGGGCAGTGACGGGCGCCGAGGCGATTGCCGCGATTCAGCGGATCGAATCGCTGGCAGGGCTGCGATGACATGCTGACCGCGGCCAATCAACTCACGCTGCTGCGGATGCTGCTGATTCCCGGCTTCGTCATCCTCACCATCTACGGTCATCTGGGATGGGCGCTCACGGTGTTCGTGATCGCCGGCGTCACCGACGGCCTTGACGGGCTGATCGCGCGGCGGTCGAATCAGAAGACCAGCCTCGGCGCGTGGCTCGACCCGATGGCCGACAAGCTGCTGCTGGTCACGACGTTCGTGGTGCTGGCGCTGCCGAACCTGAATCTCGCGAACCGGCTGCCGGTGTGGCTCACCGTGTGCATCATCAGCCGCGACGTCGTGATCATTCTCACGGTGGCGATCGTCAACCTCGCGATTGGCCGGCGCACATTCCGTCCGTCAGTCTTCGGCAAGATCGCCACCGCCACCTACATCGTCACCGCCGTCGAGGCCATGCTGTTCAACTATCTGGGCTACCACTCGGTGCTGGTGGACATTGGCGTGTGGGTGTCGCTGGCGATCACCATCATCTCCAGCCTCCACTACATCTGGCACGCGCGCATGATCATCGACGGACCGGCGAACTGAATTCAGCAGGGCTCAGGGTTTAGGGAGCAGGGCTTAGCGATGAAACGCGTCGTCTGGCTCGCCTTCGCAGTATCTGTGACGCTCGGCTACAGCGGAGTCGCGTTCGCGCAAACGCGCGCGCAACAAGCCGTGGTCGAGACGAGCGCGGGAACGTTCGTGATCGATCTCGGTCCGGACGCTGCGCCGAATCAGACGGCGTACTTCATGAAGCTGGCGGCCTCGGGCGCGTACGACGGCACGACGTTTCATCGCGCGGTGAAATATGGCATGGTCCAGGGCGGCGATCCGCTGACGAAGGATCCAGCCAAACGCGCACTGTATGGCACCGGCGGACAGAATGCGGTGAAGGCGGAAGGTCGCGCGCCGAAGATGACGCGCGGATCCGTCGCCGCGGTTCTCGTGCCGGGCAAGCCCGATAGCGCCGGCGCTCAGTTCTTCATCGTCCTCGCAGACCAGCCGTCCCTCGATAATCAGTACACCGTCTTCGGTCACGTCGCCGATGGCGTGGACGTCCTGCAGAAGATTTCCGAAACGCCGGTGGACGACAAAGGCGTGGCGACCGAACGTGTCGAGATCCGGCACGTGTCGATCCGCGATACGCCGGCCGAGCCGTTCGTCAGCGAAACGACCGCGCAACTCGGCGCCTATCGCGCGGTGCTGGATTCGTCCGCGGGACCGATCACGATCGAGTTCCTTGTCGACAAGGCGCCCGAGACAGTGCGGCAGTTCATGCGACTCGCTGCGGCCGGTGTGTACAACGCGATGGCGTTTCATCGCGTCGCTCCGGGATTTGTGATTCAAACCGGCGCGCTCTCGAGCCGTAACGCGCCGCTCACGGAGAAGCAGCAGACGCTCGTCCACAACCTACCGCCGGAGTTCAACGACACGAAGCACCTGCGCGGTATTGTCTCGATGGCGCGCGGCGACGCGCCCGACAGCGCGACGACGTCCTTCTTCATCTGTATCGGGGAATCGAAAGCGCTCGACGGCGTCTACACCGCGTTCGGACGGGTCGTGGACGGGATGGCGGCGGTGGAAGCGATCGAGACGGCGCCCCGGACCGGAGAGGCGCCGAATACGCGGATCGAACTCCGGACGGTACGGATCGAAAAGCGGCCGTAGGGCGCAGGGCTCAGGGTTACGATGTCGGGACGACGCGCGTGATCTTGATCGCCTGGCCGACGAGATACTCCACCTGAATCCGATCGCCCGGCTCGATGTTGTTGCCCACAACCGCTTCGGGGCCGACTCGCGCCACATGCGTCTGACCGTCGGGATCGTCGACGTCGGTGAAGAACACATCCCACGAGATCTGTCCGTGAACGCTGAAGGGCTGGATTTTCTTCAGGATGCCGTCGCGGGTTCCTTTAAGCACGGTGTCCACAAGGATAGACCATCAGACCCCGTCATGATCAAACGGCAGGCGATCCGGTGCGTCCACCAGATCGTGCTCACCGCAGAAATTATGCACGCTGACCCCAAGCAGCCGGACCGGCCGGGCGCCCGCATCGGTCTTCTCGATCAGGCGAACCGCCCGCGCGGTCAGGTCGGCCTCGTCGCGTGTCGGCAACGACGAATGGCTGCGGGTGATGGTGGTGAAGTCGTCGTAACGCACCTTGAGGATCACGGTGCGCGCGAGCATCTGCCGGCGCAGCAGCCAGGCGATGGAGCGAGACGCCATCTGCGCGACCTCCGCGCGGATGGTCGTCAGATCGGTCAGATCTTCCGGGTACGTATTCTCTGATCCCGACGACTTGGCCTCGCGGTTCGGTGTGACTGGTCGATCGTCCACGCCGCTGGCGAGCTGACGCAGCCAGTCCGCGAGGCTGCCGACGGTCTCTCGCAGCAGTTGGACATCCGCGGTGCGCACATCCACGAGCCGCTCGATCCCTTTCGCGCGGAGTTTCTCAGCGGTCACTGGACCGACGCCCCATAGTGCGTCCACGGGCAGCTGCTGAAGGAACGGCTCGACCCGTTCCGGGCTGATCACGGTCAGGCCGTCAGGTTTCTTCCACCCCGATGCGATCTTCGCCAGAAATTTGTTCGGCGCCACGCCCGCTGACGCGGTCAGCCCGGTGTCTGCGCGGATGCGTTCCTTCAGGCGTCTGGCGACGTTGGTCGCGAACGCTTCGCCCCACGCGTTCTCGGTGACGTCGAGGTACGCCTCGTCGAGCGAGAGAGGCTCGACGAGCGGCGTCACCTCGCGAAAGATCGTGAAGACGGCGTTCGACGCGGCCCTGTACCTGGGAAAATCTGGCCGGACAATCACGAGAGACGGGCAGAGGCGAACGGCTCGCGACATCGGCATGGCGGAGAACACACCGAAGGCGCGCGCCTCGTAGCTGGCCGCCGCGACCACGCCGCGGCCCTCCGGCCGGCCCCCGACCGCGAGCGGTTTCCCGCGCAGCGACGGGTCGTCGCGCTGCTCGACCGACGCGTAGAACGCGTCCATGTCGACATGAAGAATTCGGCGGACAGACATAAGACATGGAACGCTAAGGCTTGGCCGCCTTTGCGTTCGAGATACAATATACGTTTCCTATGCCTCAATTTATCTACACCATGAAAGGTCTCGGGAAGGTTCACCAACCCGACACCAAAGTTCTCGAAGATATCTGGCTGTCGTTCTACCTTGGCGCCAAGATTGGCGTCCTCGGTTTGAACGGCGCCGGCAAGAGTTCGCTCCTGAAGATCATGTCCGGCGAGGACCAGAGTTTCATCGGCGAGGCGTTCCCCGCAGAGGGCACCTCGATCGGCTTCCTGCATCAGGAGCCGCAACTCGATCCCGCCAAGACCGTTCTTGGTAACGTCGAAGAAGGGGTGGCCACGACCAAGGCGCTCCTCACGCGCTACGACGAGGTGAACGCGAAGCTCGGCGAAGATCTGTCTCCTGAGGACATGGACAAGGTCATGGACGAGCAGTCCAGGATCCAGGACAAGATCGACGCCTGCAACGCGTGGGATCTTGATTCGCAGCTCGAGCTGGCGATGGACGCGCTGCGCCTGCCGCCGCCTGACGCCGACGTTACGACGCTGTCGGGTGGCGAACGTCGCCGTGTCGCGCTCTGCCGGCTGCTGCTGCAATCGCCCGACATCCTGCTGCTCGACGAGCCGACGAACCACCTCGACGCCGAATCGGTCGCGTGGCTCGAGCGCTTTCTCAAGGACTACGCCGGCACCGTCGTCGCGGTCACGCACGATCGTTACTTCCTCGACAACGTCGCCGGGTGGATCCTCGAACTCGATCGCGGCCGCGGTATCCCGTGGGAGGGCAACTACTCGTCGTGGCTCGAGCAGAAGTCGAACCGGCTGCGGCAGGAAGAAAAGGTCGAGACGCGCAAGCAGCAGACGCTCGACCGCGAACTCGAGTGGATCCGCATGTCGCCTCGCGCGAGGCAGTCGAAAGGCAAAGCGCGACTCAACGCGTACGAAGACCTGCTTCGCGAAGAGGGCACGAAGAAGATTGAGTCGGCCGAGATCTACATCGCGCCCGGTCCGCGGCTCGGCGACATCGTCGTCGAGGCCCGCGGCGTGAAGAAGGGCTACGGCGACAAGTCCCTGATCGAGAACCTGGACTTCACGCTCCCGCGCGGCGGCATCGTCGGGGTCATCGGACCGAACGGCGCCGGCAAGACGACGCTGTTCCGGATGATCACCGGAGCGGAGCAGCCCGACGCGGGAACGTTGCGGATCGGCGAGACCGTGCAGATCGGCTACGTCGATCAGAGCCGCGACGCGCTCGACCCCAACAAGACGGTATTCGACGAGATCACCGACAGCCAGGACGAGATCGAGCTGGGCAAGCGGAAGGTGGCGTCGCGCGCGTACGTGTCGTGGTTCAACTTCAAGGGCGGCGCGCAGGGCCGGAAGGTCGGTACGCTGTCGGGCGGCGAGCGCAACCGTGTGCATCTGGCGAAGCTTCTCAAGAAGGGTAGCAACCTGTTGCTGCTCGACGAGCCGACCAACGATCTCGATGTGGACACGCTGCGGTCACTCGAGGAGGCGCTTCTCAACTTCGCCGGATGCGCCGTCGTCATCAGCCACGATCGCTGGTTCCTCGATCGCATTGCCACCCACATACTGGCGTTTGAAGGCGACAGTCAGGTGGTCTGGTTCGAGGGGAACTATCAGGACTACGAGGCCGACCGGCACCGCCGCCTCGGCGCCGCCGCGGATCAGCCGCACCGGATTAAGTACCGTAAATTGACCCGATAGGACGGGTAGGTCAGGTAAGGCAGGTAAAGCAGGTAGGGCAGGTAGGTCGCGTGGGTATGAGCAAGAACGCGCGCACGACGGTTGGCATCCTGATCTTCGACGATGTCGAGGTGCTCGACTTCGCCGGTCCGTTCGAAGTGTTTTCGCGAACGCGCACGGTGGCGGGATCTGATTCGCGCCGGAGCGACGACAATGCGCCGTTCGACGTCTTCACGGTGGCGCGCACGCGCGATGTGGTCACCGCGATCGGCGGCCTGAAAGTGCTGCCGAGTTACTGCTGGTCAGACGCGCCCGCGATCGACATTCTCGTCGTCCCCGGCGGCTTCGGCACGCGCGCACTGCTGCAGGATGAATCGACCCTCTCGTGGATTCGCGAAACGGCCGGCCGCGCCCGTCAGGTGACCTCGGTCTGCACCGGCGCGTTGCTGCTCGCGAAGATCGGTCTCCTGCACGGCCGCCGCGCCACCACGCACTGGGCCGGCCTGGATCTGCTCGCAACGATCGACCCGACGATCCACGTCCAGCGCAAGACGCGGGTCGTGCACGACGGCATTTTTACCTCGGCGGGAGTGTCCGCCGGGATCGACATGTCCTTCGCGGTTGTCGAACAGCTGTGTGGGCGCGAGGTGGCTCTGGAAACGGCTCACTACATCGAATATCCGTGGGGAAAACACGATGTGCCGAAACATCAAGACGCTCCTTAATTTCGATCCGCCGGCCACCGACGAGGAGGTGCGCGCAACCGCGGGGAAGTAGCCGCGGCGGCGAAATTGCGATCGGCGGAGCGGTTCGGCGTGCGGTAGTAGACGCCACGCTACGGTGCGCGCAGTGCGTCGACCGGTTGAACTGCCGCGGCGAGGCGCGCAGGATAGACACCAAAGACCAGGCCCACGGTCGTCGACAACGCGAGCGCCAGTAGCACAGCCGTCATCGACACCGAGACGGGCCATCCCGCAAGCAGGGCGATCACACCGGCCATGCCGGCGCCCACAGGCAGGCCCACGACGCCGCCAGCGATGCACAGCAGCGCGGCTTCCGCCGCAAACTGCGCCACGACGTCGTGCCGGCGTGCACCGAACGCCCGGCGCACGCCAATCTCCTGCGTGCGCTCCGCCACACTCGCGATCATGATGTTCATGATGCCGATGCCGCTGATGAGGAGCGCCAAGCCGCCGATGCTGATGAGCACGCCGTTGAAGGTGCGCTGAGCCCGCAGCCGCGCCTGCAGCAGTTCGCGCGGCACGACAATCTCATAGTCAGTAGCGTCGGCATGCCGCCGGCCCATCACGCTGGCGACGATCGAGGCCACGCGGCCGACGTCCTGGTCACTCGCTGCGCGGACGGCGATCTCATCGACCCTGTCGAGCGTGTCCCCCTCACCGAGGCTGGCGTCCATGGCCGTCACCGGCACCACGACGGACGATTGGAGCTGGATGCGCTGAAGCGGTGACGGCTTCACGGCGGCGCCGGGACGGTCGCCGATCAGGCCAACGATGTGGTACCAGTTCCCCGCCGCGCGCACGCGCCCGCCCAGCGCAGGCGCGCCGCCGAACAGCGCCATCGCCGCGTCGGCGCCTATCACCGCGACTCGCCGCCGCTCGCGCACATCGTCTTCCGCCAGCCAGCGGCCGGTGAGCAACGCGGGCTGTACGATCTGCCGCCACGCCACGGTGGCGCCGATCAGCTGGACACGAGCCGCGTGCGTCGAGGAGACGGCTTCGGTGCGAGTGGTTCTCAGCGCCGCCACGTTGTTCGGCGCAGGGATCGCGTCGGCCAGCACGCGCGCATCCGCCATCGTCAGCGAGGGCGCAGGCGGCTGGCGTCGCGTGGCGCCCGAGCCGGCAATCGTCTCGCGCCGCACGGCGCGCACGAAGACATTGTCGATCCCCAGCGCGGCGATTTGCGAAAAAGCCTCCCGCCTGGCGCCTTCGCCGATGGCGATCGCGGCGACAACGGTGGCGACGCCAAAGACGATGCCGATGGCCGACAGGGTGGCGCGAAGCCGATGGGCCGTGAGGGCGGCGACCGCCTGACTCAACACGTCGGCCGGAATCATCATCGCCGTTCGGTGTCCGGATCGATCAGCAGGACGCGTTCGCCCGGCATCACGCGTCCTTTCACCGCCGCCAGGCTGTCGTTCGCACCGAGCACCGACACCGTGCGTGGCTCGGTGCGATCGCCGCGCGCGACGATCACGTACTTCGCCCCATCGCGTTCGAAAATAGACGGCGCGGGCACGACCAGTGCGTCAGGCCATGACGCGACTTCGATCTCGACCTGAGCCGTCATGCCCGTCCGCAGACGAGGATCGCCAGACAGCAACTTGACCGTGACAGGAAAAAACTTCGTGCCCGCTCGCGTCGCATCTTCCTGAGCGAGGGCGCCGACAAGGGCGACCGACGCCGGCAAGCGCAGTCCGGGGTACGCGTCAATCGTGACGCTCACATGCTGGCTCGCCGCAATCTTGTGCAAATCAATTTCGCGGACACGTGTGTCGATCACGAGCTGCGTCGCATCGGGGAGGGCAATCAGCGGCTGATTGGGCCACACTTCGTCACCCACCTGCGGCTTGCGGCGGTCGCTGCCAAAGTAAATGTCTCGATAGACGACCAGCCCAGACGCATCCGCGCGGACCACGGTCCTGGCGATCTGATCGTCGAGAATCGTGAGGCGCGCCCGGATTTCCTCGAGGCGGCTGAGGGCGACGGCCACCGATGCCTGTCGCTGCGACAGGCGTGATGCCACGGTCTCTGACTGCCGCGTCAGCCCTTCGCGCGCCGAGTTGACCTCGGCCTTCGACCGGCCGGTGACGGCGGGCCGCTCGAATGTAATCAACGCTTCCCGGCGCATGACGGCCAGACGCAGCTGATCTTCAGCCCGCTGCCATGCCTGTTCCGCCCGCTCGAGCTCCACGCGCGTCACAAAGCCCGCGGCCAGCATCGGTTTGATGTCTTCAAAGGCGGTCTTGAGGCGTCCCGCCTCGCGGGTGGCTTCGGCGGCGGCCGCTTCTGCCTCCGCGACATCCACCTTTCCTCGTCCCTCGAGCTGGTTGGCGAGATTACTCTCGGCCGATCCGACCTGCTGCTGCGCCGCGTCGAGATCGCCACGCGCGCGCAGCTCTTCGATTCGAAATTCCTCGCGCGCCCGGACGAGCTCGGCCTGCGCCTGCCCGAAGGCCGCGCGTTCGCGCGCGCGCGTCTGCTCGAAGACCGACGAGTCGAACCGCACCAGCAGAGCGCCAGCCGTGACGGCGGTGCCTTCGGGCACCAGTTCGACAATCTTCGCCTGCGCGCCCGCGATCGTCGACGAATACAGCATCAAGCGGGCGGCCCCGATCGCACCCGATTCGACGAGCGTTTCGCGGAAGGGCGCGCGCGCCACCACGGCGGTCGGCCACGCGGGCACCGACCGCTTCGAGACGATTACGCCAGTCGCCAGCAGGAGTCCGAGCACGCCGGCCGACACCATGCCGGCCTCGCGCGGGCGATCTCTCGCCAGCCGTCGTATCTGATGCAGCGGACCGCTCACGGCGTGCCGCCTGTCACAAAGCGGGCCGGGTGAAGCGTGCCGGTCGCGCGTTTCAACGTCAGCCCAGCCATCGCGCGCTCGACCTGGGCGCCGATGAGCGCCGACTGCGACTGCAGCATACCGGCCTCGGCATCGACGACGTCGAAGTTACCGGCGAGGCCGCGCTCGTACCGCAGCTGCGCGATGTGTAGTTGCTGCTGGGCCAGGTTCATCGCCTTTTCCTGGATGGCGATGGTCTGGGCCGCGCGGAGCCACGCACGATAGGCGCGGCGTACCTGCACGTCCGCGCGTTGCTGCAGCTCGAGGGCCGCCCGTTGCGCCGACCGCAGACCGATCTGCGCGCTGGCATACCCGGCGCTCTCCTGCGATCGATCCAGCGCGTAGGTCGTGGATACGCCGTACCGCCAACCTGTGAGTAAATCGCTGAACGCCAGATTGGAAGCCGTGCCCAGGCCTCGCCGCGTGTAGCCCACGGTGACATCAAGGGGCGGGAACAGGTTCCACTTGGCGACGGACACGGCGCGCAACGCGTCGCCAATACGCGCACGGGCTTCCTGCACGTCGAGGCGCGCGTCCAGAGCAACCGCCACAAAATCGCCCGCGCCGCCGGCCGGCACATCGCCGAGGTCTGGCGCCAGCCCCGCCGCCGCCAATCCGTCTTCCGTCAGATCTTCAGGCGACAGTTCCAGTGGCGATTCGGGGGCGCGGCCGAGCAGCAGCTTCAATTCGTCGAGGGCATCAGCCCGGGCGGCGCGCTGGTCCGTCAGCGCCGACTCGGCCTGTGACGTCAGCAGGTCCGCGCGCAGCACGTCGAGTTGGGTCGCCAAGCCGACGCGGGCGCGGGCCTCGGACATCGCGTTCAGCTTGGTGGCGCGCTCGAGCGCGCGCTCGGAGGCGTCGACCAGCCGCTCCTGACGCAGCACGTTCAGATACGCGGCGGTCGCGTCAACCACCAGCTGCTGGCGCGCATCTTCGAGGCTGCGCGTTGAGGCGTCGATGCCCCGGCGTGCGGACACCAG
>JAYVMG010000102.1:0-12956 GCA_043759095.1 Acidobacteriota bacterium
CTCACACGTGCGGCAGCTTGTCGGTCTGCTCCGCAAGCGTCGGGTGCCGGGCATCGCGCATGGACAGGAGTGGCTGCGCGATCGGCCACGTGATGCCGAGCGCCGGATCGTTCCAGGCGACGCCGATCTCGCTCGCCGGATCGTAGAGGTCCGTGCACTTGTACTCGACCTGCGCGATCGGGCTGACGACGGCAAACCCGTGCGCGAAGCCTGGCGGCACGTACATCTGTTTGAAGTTTTCGGCCGTCAGAATCGCGCCGACCCAGCGGCCGAACGTCGGCGACCCGCGGCGCACATCGACGGCAACGTCAAAAATCTCGCCCTCGATCACCCGGATCAACTTGCCCTGCGGACGCCGGATCTGCAGGTGCAGACCGCGAAGCGTGCCGGCCACGGATCGCGATTGGTTGTCCTGCACGAACGGTCCGGCGATGCCGTGTTCGCGGTACCGATCGGCGTGATAGGTCTCGAGAAAGAATCCGCGGCCATCGGCGTGAATGTCTGGCTCGATGACGACAACGTCCGGAATGTCCGTCGGAACGACGCGCACCTCAGGCCTCGTGCTCGAGCATGTGCAGGAGGTACTGACCGTACGCGCTGGACCCCATCGCGCGCGCAAGGCGCGTCACCTCGGCGGCGGTAATGTAGCCCATGCGGAACGCGATCTCTTCGAGGCACGCGACCATCAGCCCCTGCCGCTCTTCGATCGCGTGAATGTAGTTGGACGCCTGCATCAGCGAATCGTGGGTCCCGGTGTCGAGCCACGCGATGCCGCGCGCCAGCTTCTCGACGTGCAGGCCGCCGCGCTCGAGGTACACGCGGTTGACGTCGGTGATCTCGAGTTCCCCGCGCGGCGACGGCTTCAGGTTCGCCGCGATGTCGAGGACCTGGTTGTCGTAGAAGTACAGCCCGGTGACGGCGTACGACGACTTCGGTTTCGACGGCTTTTCCTCGAGGCTCACGGCCCGGCCGGCCGCATCGAATTCGACCACGCCGTAGCGCTCGGGGTCGCGGACCTGATAACCGAACACCGTGGCGCCGGTCTCGCGCGCTGACGCGCTGCGCAGGTAGTCGGAGAAATGCGCGCCGTAAAAGATGTTGTCGCCGAGCGCCAGCGTCACGCGATCCGTCCCGACGAAGTCGCGGCCAATGATGAACGCCTGCGCAAGGCCGTCGGGGCTGGGCTGCGCCGCATACGTGATCTGCAGACCGATCTCGCTGCCATCGCCCAGCAGGCGCTTGAAGCCGTCTTGCTCGTGCGGCGTGGTGATCACCAGCACGTGCCGGATGCCGGACAGCATCAGCGTCGACAGCGGGTAGTAGATCATCGGCTTGTTGTAGATCGGCATCAGCTGCTTGCTGACGGCGCGCGTCAGCGGATGCAGACGAGAGCCCGAGCCGCCCGCGAGAATGATTCCTTTCAGCATACGAAAGACATTTGGCCACGAAGGCACGAAGACACGAAGTCCAACCCCATGATCTCTTCTTCGTGACTTCGTGCCTTCGTGGCCAGGTTAATCATCCGCGCCCCAATCGTTGCCGGTCGTAGCGCCCGGCCTGCACTTGTTCGCACCACTCGCGGTGCTCGAAATACCAGCGCGCGGTGGCGGCGATGTCTTCTTCGAACGCGTGACGCGGCGTCCAGCCCAGCTCGCGGCGGATCTTCGTCGCGTCGATCGCGTAGCGGCGATCGTGGCCAGGCCGATCAGGCACGAACGTCTTCAGGTCACGGTAGCCCGCACCCTTCAGCGCCGCATTCGACGCCGCCGGACGCAGCGTCTCGCACGCGTCGCAGATCCGATCGACGATCGCCATGTTCGTGCGCTCGTTGCCGCCGCCGATGTTGTACTTCTCGCCGAGGCGGCCCTTCGCCAGCACGAGCATGATTCCGGCGCAGTGATCCTCGACGTGCAGCCAGTCGCGCACGTTGCCGCCGTCGCCGTAGATCGGCAGCGGCCGGCCCTCCAGCGCGTTCAGCAGCATCAGCGGGATCAGCTTCTCGGGAAACTGAAAGGGTCCGTAGTTGTTCGAGCAGTTCGTGATCAGCGCGGGCAGTCCGTAGGTGTGAAAACTCGCTCGTACCAGATGATCCGCGGCCGCTTTGCTTGCCGCGTACGGCGAGTTTGGCGCATACGGCGTGTCCTCGCTGAATAGTCCGCTCTCACCAAGCGTGCCGTACACCTCGTCGGTGGACACATGCAGGAACCGGAACGCCGCGCGTGCCGCCGGATCGAGCCCGCCGGTGAACGTCCGCGACGCCTCGAGCAGCACGAACGTGCCGACGATGTTCGTGTCGATGAACGGACGGGGACCGTCGATCGAGCGATCGACGTGCGTCTCGGCCGCGAGATTCAGGACGGCTGTCGGACGGTGATCGGCGAACACCCGCGTCACGGCGTCCGCATCCGCGATGTCGCCCTGCACGAACGTCACGCGCGCCGCGTTCTTCAGCGGCGCTTCGAGATTGCGCAGACTGCCGGCATACGTCAACTTGTCGAGAACGACGATACGATCAGCCGTGTGGTCGAGGGCGTACTGGACGAGGTTGGAGCCGATGAAGCCGGCTCCCCCCGTGATGAGCAGGGTTCCCATTTGCTATCGGCCACGAAGACGCGAAGACACGAACAAATCCTGATCTTTCTTCTTCGTGCTTTCGTGTCTTCGTGGCTTAAACGGATGCTCCTTCCGGATACATGAGCGCGAGCCGCAATTCCTTCGACAGCGAATCCACCGTCGTCCCCGAGCGCTTCCAGGCGCCTTCGGTTTCGAAGCGCAGGTCGCCGATGCGGCGGCCCCACGGCGCGATGACGCGGCCGATCGCGCGGAAGTCGGCGCGATCCGCGTGCTCCTGATCGAGCCGCTTGATCACCTCGGGCGCCACGCGGACGAACGCGCGTAGCGCAGACGCCGAACGGATGCTGTACTTCCGGCCGTTCCATGCCCCGCCGAACACCAGCGCGATCTGCTTGAAGTAGTTGACGAAGAACTTCTTCGTTTCCTCGTGCGCGTCGCTCGACTTCTTGCCGAACACGCCGTCGGGCGCGAACAACTTCTTCAACTCCTGCGCCAGCGGCGCCTGCGCGACGCGGCCGCGGCCCACTCCGAGCAGTTTGATCTCGTCGTAGAGCGGCGAGTCCTCGCGGTCGTTCAGCGCGCGCACGATGTCATGGCCGGCGGCGAGCGACTCGTCGCGGTACAGCTGGCGGCCCGACAGACTGACCAGGTGCGACGCGTTCAAGCGCGTGTGCTTGGCGTTGATCGTGACGAACATCTGCACGACGTGATCTTCCGGCAGGCGATCGAAAATGATCGCCGGGACCGCGAAGTCCTCGTTGCGGAACCGCTCGATGTCGGCGTGCAGCGCCAGCAGACGATGCTGACCGTCGATCGCGCGCAGGATGCCTTCGCGCTCCGGCACTTTCAGGATGCCGACACGCGCGTCGCTGTCCGCGGGCGTGAACGACAGCTTCTCGTCGCACGAAATGATGACGGCGCCCGGGATCGACGGCAGATCGCGCGCCTGGCGGCACTGATCGTAGTACTGCACGAGCTCGTCGATCTTCTTGCGGATGATCTGACGCTGATAGGCCTTGTCGCTCGACGCAATGCGCCGCTCGAGAAAGTCCCAGTTCACTTTCGATGGCTGCGGCGCGCCGGGCTTCGGTTTTCCGCTGCGCGCAGGCGGCTGAGCACCGTCGCCGTAACTCAACACCTCGAACCGAACCAGCTTGTCGATGTCACTGGCGGTCAACGAAGCTTGGTAGAATTGCACGCCGAATTGCTGCATCCGAATCGCGGCGACGTTAATCATATGGTTAGAATCCCGGACGCTTCAGGCCGGCCCGATCTGGTAACACAAAGAGGCGAATTGTATCGCAGGTTATCCGCGCGACACAATCCAACCACACGCTCGCTAAGTATCACTTACATAAGGAGTTCTGTCATGTCTCAGTGGAGACGCCCTGCACGGCACGTCGCCGCCCTCTTCCTCCTGATCTTCGGGCTGGGAACCGGGATGCTCGCGCAATCAACTGGAAACAAAGCAGTTGTGGCGTCTTCAGCTGCCGGAAATCGACCCACGGATGACGCCGAGTTCGCCCGTTTGGTCAAAGAGTGGACCACAAAACCGGAGTTCAGCAGCCCGCTGGTGGATCACCTGCCCAAAGTCGCGGGGGTGCCGTCGCCCAAGGATGTGCTTGGCCATCACATCGGCGAGCCGAAGAAACTCACCTACTACGCGGACATGCTGAAGTACTACCGCGCGCTCGCGGCCGCGTCGCCGCGCGTGAAGGTGATGACCATCGGCAAAACCAACGAAGGCCGCGACCTCGTCGTCATTTTTGTCGGCGCGGACGAGTCCATCAAAAATCTGGAAACGTATCGCGGCTACCTGACGCAGCTGGCCGACCCGCGCACGACGAGCGACGCGCAGGCGAAGGACATCATCGCGAAAGCCAAGCCGATCTACCACCTGTCGGGCGGCCTGCACAGCGGTGAAGTCGGACCATCCGAGATGCTGATGGAGTTGGCGTACCGCGTGGCGGTGGAAGATTCGCCGCTCGTCAAGAAGATCAGGGAGAACGTCATCGTCTCGATCACGCCCGTGGCCGATCCGGACGGACGCGACCGCAACGTGGACTGGTACTACAAGTACGGCATCAACGAGACCGAAGGCCACACGACCGGCGCCGGCGTGCCGTACTGGGGCAAATACATCTTCCACGACGACAACCGCGACATCAATTACTCGCAGATCGAAATGCGCTCGCTGCTCGACTGGTACCTGCAGTGGCACCCGCCGATCATGCACGACCTGCATCAGGCGCAGACGCTGCTCTACACGTTCAGCGGCCAGGCGCCGCAGAATCCGAACCTCGATCCGATCCTGTACGGCGAGCTGCCGATGATGGCGAACTTCGAGATGGCGCAGATGACGAAGTACGGCATGCCCGGCGTCTGGACGCACGGCTATGTCGACATGTGGTCACCGGGCTACCTCGCGTTCATGTCGTCGAATCACAACGGCATGATCCGGATGTACGAAATTCAGGGCACGAGCGGGGCGAACACCACAAAGCTGCGGCTCGGTGGCGGTCCGGCGGCTGCGGGCGGTGGACGCGGCGGGCCTGCCGGTGGACGTGGCGGTGCATCTCCTGGCGCGGACGCGGCGGCGGTCACCGCCGGTCGCAGCGATCAGAGTCAGCGTGACTGGTTCCGTCCGTTCCCGGCCACCGGCGAGTTCGACTGGTCCCTGCGCAACAACACGAACTACGGCGAGACCGGCGTGCTGACGGCGTTGCAGTACACCGCCGCGTTCCCGAATGTGATTCTCGAAAACTTCTACCAGAAGTCGCGCAACTCAATCGACGCGGGCCGCAAGGACGCGATCGCCGGCTACGTGATTCCGTCAGGCCAGCGCGACGCGACACGGGTCACCGTCCTGATCAACATGCTGCGCATGCAGGGAATAGAAGTCGGAAGTGCGAAGTCTGAAGTACGACTAAAGGAAGGCACGTTCCCCGCCGGCTCCTACATCGTCAAGCGCGATCAGCCGTACGGCCGGCTCGCAAAAACGCTGCTCGAGAAGCAGGTCTACCCGGATCCCGTCACCCGCACCTATGACGATGCGTCGTGGACGATGGGGATGATGAGCCACGTCGAAGTAAAAGAAGTTAGTGACAAAGCCGTGCTGGACGTGGCGGTCACCGCCGTCAGCAGCGATGTGAAGCTGGCCGGTACGGCCACCGGCGCCGGATCGATGTTCGCGGTCGCGCACTATGGCTCGAACAACATGATCACGCTGCGCTATCGCCTGAAAGATCTGAACGTGCAGGCGGCGGAAAAAGAGTTCAAGCAGGGCGACATCACATTCCCCGCCGGATCGTTCATCGTCAGCGGTGATGCGGCGAAGGTGCGGCCGGCGGTCGAAGCACTCGGGTTGACCGCGGTCGGCCTCGCGGCCGCGCCGTCAGTGCCGATGCACGATCTGGACCTGCCGCGCGTCGCGGTCTTCAGCACGTGGGGCAGCACGCAGGACGTCGGCTGGGTGCGGTTCGCCTTCGACAAGTTCGAGCTGCGGTACGACCTGATCTACAAGGACCGCGTGCGCGAGGGCAACCTCAAGGCCGCGTACGACGTGATCATCATCCCGCATCAGGGCGGGAGCGCGAAGCGACTGGTGTTCGACATCGAATCGCGCGGGACGCCGATCGCGTACAAGAAGAGCGAGCAGTTCAAGTTCCTCGGGATGTACGGCGAGGCGGACGACATCACCGGCGGCATGGGCGCGGAAGGCGTCGCGGAGCTCGACAAATTCGCGAAGGCGGGCGGCGTCCTCGTGACGCTTGGCGCGGCGAGCTTTCTTCCCGCGGAATTCGGCCTGGCGCCGAAGGTGGATGCGGCGCGGACGACGGCGCAGTTCTACTCGCCGGGCGCGATCATCGACGCCGAGATCCTGCAGCCGGAGAGCCCGATCTTCTACGGCTACGACAAGAAGACGATTCCGGTGCGCTACGGCGGCGGGCCGCTGCTGAGTGTGCAGACGGGCGGCAATCCGTTCGCGGACGGTCCCCCGCCACCAGGGCCACCGCCAACGCCGCAGGGTGTGCTGATGCGCTACCCCGGCGGCGACGAGCACGTGCTGAGCGGACTGATGCGCGGCGCGAACGAGATCAGGAATCGCGCGGCGATCGTCGATCAGGCGTCTGGCAAGGGCCGCATCATCATGTTCGCGGGCAACCCGTGCTACCGCTGGCAGAATTTCGGCGAGTTCAACATGTTGTTCAACACTGTGCTGAATTTCAACGACATCAAGACCGAAGCGCCGAAGCCCGCGGCGACGGCGCAGTAACGTACGAAAGCGCGGTAGGGGACGGCCTTGAAGGCCGTCCTCTACCGAATAAACGCCTGCACGCGCAGGCCGAGCGGGAGTTCGTGACCATCCGAGAGCTCGATGAGCGTCTCGAGGATCTTGGTGTCCACGCGCGCCGTTGTGCATCTTGCGCGCCTCGGCCTCGCGTAGCGTGGAGGATCGCCTCAGCCGACGACACGCGGGCGCGGAAGTCCGCGTTCTCGATCGTCGCCAGCAGCTGCCCGGCGGTGACGCGATCGGTCAATCAGGCTCGACGTTGTGGTGGCAAAACCCAGGAACAGACCGAGCTGGACGACGATGAGGACGACGGCGAAGACGACGCCGGTAACGGTGACGAGCAGCCGCACCTTGTCGTGCACCAGATTGCGCCAGGCCAGTTCCGACAGTTTCAGTCTCATGAATCGTCCCGTTTGTCTTTACATCGTATTCAAACGTAACACCATTAAGTCATGTTCAAATTTTTTTCAACGCCGCCGGAGACCATCAACGATGGCGTCAAGCGTGGCGCCGATGACGGCCTTCTGGTCGCCCCAGGGAAACGACTTGTGGACGATGAGCAGCGAGGTGATGCCGTGGATGGCCGCCCAGGCCGCGCGTGCGGCGACCTCCGGGTCCACCTTGCGCAGCTTGCGCGCTTTCACGCCGTCGGCGATGCAATCGCGGAGGCAGGCGAGCGCCTTCAGCCCGTTGGAGTCCGCGGACATCGACTCTTGCTTGCGTTTCGGGTCGAGGTCGTCCGGCGGCGGCAGCACGAACGCGGGCAGGTAGTGATCCGGGTGCTTGAGCCCGAATGCGATGTAGCGCTCCAGGCCTTTGCGGAGCCGGACGAGCGGGTCCGGAAACTCCTGCGGCAGAGTCTCGAGTTCACGCACGAGCTTCGCGAACGTTTCGTCGCAGAGGCTGCAGACGAGATCCTGTTTGTTCGTGAAGTGGAGGTAGATCGCGGTCGGCGAGTAGTCGATCCGCTCGGCGACCTTGCGCATGGAAAGCTTCTCGTAGCCGTCGCGCACGAGCAGATCGCGCGCCGCGTCGAGGATCTGCTGACGCAGGAGGGTCTTCTGTCTGGCGCGCCGATCTTTGATTCCCATCGACTACGGCGCCATCTTACTTAACGGTGTTAATACAGTCAACACCGCCACCACCTACCTGACCCACCTGCCCCACGCGACCGACCGCCCTCTCAGACCCCCGTCGCCATGTATTTCTTCACCGCGGCGATCGTCCGGTCGATGTCCGCGTGGGTGTTGTAAAAGTGCGGCGACAGGCGGATGCCCGGACGATCCTGGCCGCCGCGCGTCGCGCAGCCGATGTGATCCTTCTGGTAGAGCGCCGTGGCCAGTTTGCGGATATCGAGGCTGCCCGGCAGGAACGAGACGATGGCGACGCCGAGTGACGGGTTCGGGCTGGTCCAGATCTTCACATCGTCGATCGTCTTCAGCCCTGCCATCAGCGCCTGCGTCAACTCGCGCGATCGCTTCTCGATCTGCGCGCGGCCGATCTTCGTCTGGAACGTCAGCGCCTCGCCAAACGCGATCATCGCCGGCTCGTCGCGCTGGCCGAATCCCTCGAACGTTTTCGACACGCCGACGCGGCCGGGATACGCGCTGAAGATGGTCGCCCAGATCTTCGACTGCGCGCTCTTGTTGATGTAGAGGACGCCGTTTTCCTTCGGCCCGCAGATCCACTTGTGGGCGCTGCCACTATAGAAATCCGGCTGCATGTCGCCGAGGTCCACATCCATCACACCAAACGACTGCGCGCCGTCCACCAGACTAAGGATCCCATGCTCGCGCGCCACTCGGCAGATCTCTTTGGCGGGAAACAGATCGCCGACCGTGCTGGTCTGGTGCGTGAACGAGATGACCTTGGTCCGCGGCGTGATCGCCTTGGCGAACGCGTCGACGTAGTGCTCCATCCCCGGATGCGGATTCGGCGTCGGGATGTCTTTCACGGTGAAGCCGAAGCGCTTCGCCTTCTCCTGCCACGCGGTGTGATTGCTCGGATGATTGTCGGCGGTCAGCAACACCTCGTCGCCGGCTTTCAGGTCGATGCCGTTCGACACAAGGTTGTTCGACTCGCTGGTGTTGCGCGTGATGACGATCTCTTCAGGCGTGACGCGGAGGAACTGCGCGAGCAGCGTCCGCGTGTTCTCGCGCCCGTCGGCGAGCTTCGCGCGGTTGTCCTGCGACGGATCCTGGTCCATGTCTTTCGTCAGCCGGTACATGGTCTCCAGCACGGGGCCGGACGAGGGGCACAGGTTGGCGGCGTTCAGCATCGCGAGCTCTTTCGGCATCACGAATTGATCGCGCACGCTCATCCAGAATTTTTCGTCGGGAACGGAAGGCGTCGGCGGCAGCTTGGCGTTGTTCGCCCACGCCAGCTCCGGCGTCAGGAACGGAGCCGCACCGCCGATCGCCAGAAGCCGGGCAAAGTCTCGACGATTCATAACCCCTCCGCGGGCGATTCTACGCCCGCCGCGGCCGCTCATGACAATCTATTACCGCCGGGACAGCCCGCCTTCCGTCATGATGATGTGTTAACAAACTCTTTCATATGAAACGATTACACCTGCTCGCCGCCGCCCTCTCCTGCGCCGTTGCCGTGGACGCCGCCGCCGCCGACCGCATTGATTACGCGGCGATCCGTAAGGAGCGCCACCTCGTGGCGGTCCGGACGACGACGCCAATTGCGATTGACGGGGTGCTCGATGAAGCGGCCTGGAGCGACGCCCCGATTGCGACCGGGTTCCTCCAGAGCGAACCGCGCGAAGGCGAACCGGCCTCTGAGCAGACCGAGGTGCGCGTGTTGTACGACGACACCTTCCTCTACGTGGGCATGTTCGCTCGCGACTCGTCGCCCGGCGAGATCATCGTCAACGATCTGAAGAAGGACTTCGACCCCGGCGCGAACGACGCCTTCGAGGTGATCCTCGACACCTTCCATGACGAGCGTAACGGCTACATGTTCGCCACCAACGCCATGGGCGCGAAATGGGACGCGCAGATGGTGAACGAGGGACGCGACGTCAACGTCAACTGGGACGGGATCTGGACGGTCCGGACCCGCGTGACGCCCGACGGCTGGTACGCCGAGATGGCGATTCCGTTCCGCACGCTTCGGTTCGCCGACGCCGACGTGCAGACCTGGGGCATCAACTTTCTCCGGCGTGTCCGGCGCAGAAACGAGGACAGCTACTGGGCGCCGCTGCCGAGGATCTACCGCATCGTCCGCGTGTCGATGGCCGGCACGCTCGAAGGTCTCAGCGGCGTCCGGCCGGGCAACGACCTGCGGCTGAAGCCGTACGCGCTCTCGAGCGCCGCGACACTCGGAACGAATCCCACGAAAGGCGACGCGCAGGTGGGCTTCGATGCGAAATACGGCGTCACGAGCAGCCTCACCTGGGACTTCACGGTCAACACCGACTTCTCGCAGGTCGAAGCTGACGAGCAACAGGTCAACCTGACCCGGTTCAGTCTCCTCTTTCCGGAAAAGCGCGATTTCTTCCTCGAGAACTCCGGCGTGTTCCAGTTCGGCCCAGGCAATCAGATGGGCGGCGGGGGCGAAGGTGGCGGAGGTGGCGGGGCTGGGGGCGGGGGAGGGGGAGGCGGCGCCGGTCGCACCAATGTGCTCGGCGACAACATCCTGTTTTTCAGTCGGCGGATCGGCTTGTCCGACGACGGCAACGCGATTCCCATTCTGGGGGGTACGCGCCTGACCGGACGCGCGGCCGGCTTCACGATCGGCGCGATGAACATCCAGCAGCGCAGCGTGGAGGCGGCGCCGGCGACGAATTTCACCGCGGTGCGCGTGCGCCGAAACGTCCTTGCGAACTCGGACGTCGGGGTGATGGTGTTGAACAAGGATCCGGCAGGCCCGGCGTACAACCGTGTCGTCGGGGCCGACGCGAACTTCCGGTTCTTCCGCAACCTGAACGTCAACGGCCTCGTCGCAAAGTCGTTCTCGCCGGAATCGGTCGTCGGGTCGTCCGGGAGCGATCTCGTCCAGCGCGGCGGTTTCTCGTATCGCGGCGCCGTGGTGGACACGCGCGCTGCGTACACGCTCACCGGCTCGCGGTTCAACGATGAGCTCGGCTTCATCCCGCGCACCGGCGTCGGCCGCGCCGACGCGTACGTCGGTCTGCACCTGCGGTCGCAGCGCTACCCGGCGTGGCTGCGCGAGTTCTTCCCGCACTACCAGATCGTCAACGTCACGAAGGCCGACGGCGGAGCGTTCGATTCGCGCTACGTCGACTATCACATTCCGATCACGCTGCAGAACGGCACGTTCATCGAGAGCGGGGTGAACGCCAACTCCGAGGTGCTCACCCAGGTGTTCACGATCAACTCCGGGCGCGGCGTGACGATTGCGCCAGGGCGCTACGACTTCAACGAATATTTCGTCACCATGCGGGGCGATCGGAGCGCGACGCTTTCGTTCGGCGGCCGCTATGGCGTCGGCGACTTCTACGACGGCTACAAACACTCGTACCAGATCGGGCCGACGTTGCGCGTGAGCAGCCGCCTGAACACGACGGTGACGTGGGCGCGCAACGTGATCTCCCTCCGCACCGGCGCCTACACCACGGATCTGATCAGCAGCCGCGTGAACTACAGCTTCTCGACCCGCATGTTCCTCAATGCGCTGTTGCAGTACAACACCGACGCGCAGCAGTGGACCTCGAACGTGCGCTTCAACATCATCCACCGGCCGCTCAGCGACTTCTTCCTGGTCTACAACGACCGGCGCGATCAGATGACCGGCACGCTCGTCGACCGCGCGGTGATCGCGAAGGTGACCTACCTGATGGCCTTCTGACGTCAGGCGGTGGCGGCCTGTGTCGCCGGCCGGGCGCCCCGCGACCGGTTCCGCCACTTGCCGACGGCCTGGTCGCGCCAGCCGATCGCGCGATACATCAGCACGCTGAACAGCACGAACCCGATCGCCGTGCCCCACAACGGCAGACGATGACGCCATCCCCAGCTAGCGTAACCGTACACGAGCTCGACGTGGATCCAGTAGATGAAGAGCGAGTTGCGACCCATGGCTGCCAGAGGAAGTTGCCACGAAGACACGAAAACACGAAGAAGAAGATTATTTGTGCTTCGTGCCTTCGTGTCTTCGTGGCCAACTATTTGTTCGAACCCGTAGATGACCGTCAACGCGATCATCATGATCCCGACGCGGATCCCGAACCAGGTCGGCGAACTCGTCCAGAAATTAGATGCGGTGTAGATCGACGGCCGGCCGGCCGTGTAGAAGCCGGCTACGACCAGCGCAACGCCGATCGCGCCGAGCACCGCGTGCAGCCGGCGCTCCGCGCGTTCTTCACGCGATGCCGCGATCAACGCGCCGACCGCGCCCCCCGCGAACACGAACCCCGCCCACGGAAACAGCGTGAAGATGGTGAACTCGTTGAACGGCCTGATGTACCACTGGAACCACAACGGCAGGGCGTTCACGCTGCTCGAGATCCGGATGATCGGCGTCACCATCGCGAACCCGGTCGCAATCGCCGCGTACCAGAACACGCGCGCCGCCGCGCTGCGCGTCAGACCCCAGACAAGGCCGGCCAGCGCGATCGCCGGGCCCATGATGTTCAGGATGTCCACGCGGAACAGCGTCACCGGATGACTGCCGGGCGTGATGATGAACCCCTGCAGCCGGAACAGAAACCCGAGGATGAAGATCTCGAGGCCGCGCCGGCAGATCATCTCGACCGCCGCGCGCCGGCTGCCGGTACGCTCCGCCATGCGCGTTGCGGCCAGCACCACCGCAAGGCCTGCGAGCCAGAGGAACAGCGGCGCCGCGAAGCCGCCGAGAACGGTTGCGTCGCGAAACGGGATCGTCCGCCGCACCGTCGGACTCAGGCGCGTCCACGCGTCCGAGGTGTGCGCCTCGATCATCAACAGGACCGCGACGCCGCGCGCCCAGTCGACGTACGCGCGTCTATGGGAGGACGTCATGCGTGGTCGTGAACTCGATGTCCTGCCGCATCGAATGCCACACCGAGCAGTATTTCTCGTGTGAGAGCGCAATCGCGCGCGCGACCGCATCCGGCGATACATCGCCTTCCACGGTCACGTGC
>JAYVMG010000103.1:0-4885 GCA_043759095.1 Acidobacteriota bacterium
GGCGTCGGAGAAGTGCGCGCGCTTACGGCCGCGCGAGTCGTGACGTCACCGCGCTGAACACGTCGGCGGCGATCGCGTCTTTCGATCGCTCGCCATCGAGGACGATCCAGCTCTGCTCTGTCGCCTGACGGCGATAGCTCTCGCGCACGCGGCCCTGCATCGCGAGGTCGCGCTCGTAGCGATCGCGGTCCACGGACTTGCGCGTCACGGCGGTCTCCGGCGCGATGTCGAGCATGATCGTGATCGCCGACGCGGGCAGGAACTTCTGGATCTCGATCAGCCACGCGGGATCGAGCCCCAGCGCCTCGCCGTACGCGACGCTCGACGCGGTGTACCGATCGGCGACCAGAATCAGCCCGCCCTCGAGCCAGCGCAGCAGCTCCGGCTTCTTTTCGTAGCGATTCGCCACATAGAGCAGTTGCATCACGTCGGGGCCGTAGTCGCGCTCGTTCGACAGCGCGCGCGCAATCTCCTCACCGATCGAGGTGCCGTAGTCGGGAAACGACACGAGCCGCGCTTTCCGCCCCTGCTCTTTCAGGCGATCGCGCAGCATCTCGGCCTGCGTCTGCTTGCCGCTCTGGTCGAGACCTTCAAAGGCGATGAGATATCCAGACACGTGAACCTCGATTGTCGAGGACGGCCTTGAAGGCCAGTCCCCTACGATTCCAACAAGAGCTGATCGGCGATGGTCTGGCGGCGGCGAATGACACGCCACACGCCGCCATCCACCAGCACTTCCACCGGCAGCGGACGACGATTGTAGTTCGACGCCATCGCGGCTCCGTAGGCGCCGGCATCGCGAATGGCCACGACGTCTCCCACCGTCAACGGCGGCAGCATCCGATCGCGCCCAACGACGTCGCTGCTTTCACAGACCGGGCCGACGATTTCATAGTGATGATCGCCGGCAGCCGGTCCCGACACCGGTTCGATCCGGTGGAACGCGCCGTACATCGCGGGGCGGAGCAGTTCTGTCATGCCCGCATCGATGATCACGAAGTCGCTCTCGGCGGTGCGCGGTTTCACATCGATGACGCGCGCGACGAGCGCACCGGCCGACGCGGCAATCGACCGGCCTGGCTCGATGACGATCGGCAGCGAGGTGTGCCGCACGGCATCAACGAGCGCGCTCACGTAGTCTGCGGCCGAGGGCGCTTCGCCGCCGTCGTACGACACGCCGAGCCCGCCGCCCAGATCCACATATTCGAGCGGAAACCCCTGCTGCTGCAGTTCCTGGCTGACTCCGGCGGCCAGCACCGCGGCTCGTCGCAGCGGATCCAGCGACGTGATCTGTGATCCCACGTGCACGTGAATCGCGACCAGCGCCAGCGACGGCCGCGTCTTGAGCGTCTGCAGCAGCGCCCGCGCATCGTCCAGCGGCACGCCGAATTTATTGATCTTGAGGCCGGTCGAAATCTTCGGGTGGCTCTTCGCGTCGATGTCGGGGTTCACGCGAATCGCGACGCGGACGCTGCGGCCGAGACGCCCGCCGATGGCCTCGAGGCGCGCGAGCTCACCGGCCGATTCCACGTTGATGGCCTTCACGCCGAGGGCGACCGCCGTCTCCAGTTCCTCAGGCGTCTTGCCGACGCCGGTGAACACGATCTGCGATGGCGCGAAGCCCGCCTTGCGCGCGACCTCGATCTCCCATACGGAGTTGGCATCGACGGCGCTGCCGAGTTCGCGCAGCAGCCGCGCGATCGCCAGCGTGGAGTTGGCCTTCAGCGCGTAATGCAACGCGTGCGGATAGCCCTGGAACGCCTCGTCGAGCGCGCGGTAGCGCTCGCGCAGCATGGCCGCGCTGTAGACGTAGAGCGGCGTCCCTTCGACCGCCGCGATCGCGGCCAGCGGCACGCCGTCGCAGACGAGCGTCTCGTCGGTACCGTCGTTGTGCCTGTTGAAGCCGGCCGGGCGAGTCGCTTGAGCCACCGTGATACGCTATTCTACTCAACCCACATGATCCTGGATCCCGGCGACGCGGTCGAAGCGCTGATTCAGCGCTGCCTGCAGGGCGATCAGCTCGCCTGGGAGCAGATCGTCCGCCAGTACCGGCGCAAAGTCTTCAACGTCGCGTACAAGTTCGTCGGCAAACACGATCAGGCCGAGGATCTGACGCAGGACATCTTCCTGAAAATTTTCAAGTCGCTGCACACGTTCGACCGGCGCGCCAATTTTCAGACCTGGCTGATCAGCATCAGTCGCAACCTGTGCATCGATCACTATCGCAGCGTTCGCAAGGAGCGCGAAACGATCGATCGCGACGTGGACGCCAACGAGTTGTCACCGCTGTCGCACGACCCCGGTCCCGTGGCCGCGCTCGAGCAGCAGGACCGCGTCCAACTGCTGAGAGAAGCGATGTCCTCGCTGCCAGAAACGCTGCGGACCGCGGTCCTCATGCGAGACATCCAGGAACTGTCCTACCAGGAGATTGCCGACACGCTGCGGTTGCCGGAAGGCACCGTGAAGTCGCGCATCAACCGCGGCCGCACCGAGCTGGCCCGGCAGATCCGTAAACTGCGCGGCGACGATTTCGGTCCGAGTCGTGCGACGCTGAAGCGCACAGGAGCCAACTGATGAATGTGAAAACAGACAAAACCGGCGACGTCTCCATCGTCCGCGTCGGCGAGACGCGGCTGATGTATCCGATCCTCTCCGACTTCTCCACCGCAGTCAGCGGCCTGATTGCCGCCGGCGAGAAGGAGATCCTCATCGATCTCACGCCGGTCACCTACGTTGACAGCGCCACGATCGGCTGCCTGATGGATCTGTATCGCCAGGTGCACAACGCGGGCGGTCATCTGAAGCTGTCCGGCGTCCAGAAACGCGTCGAGACGATGCTGACGATGACCGGCGCGCAGAACTTCATCGAGATACACGCCGACGAGCCCACCGCCGTCAAAAGCTTCGGGGTATAGCGATGCGCACCATCAAGACCACCAGCGGCGAAACAATCAGCATCGACGGCGACCTCCTGGCCGTCATGGAGGCGCTCTACAAGGAAGTCACCGCCAAGCGCGAGTTCGAGCGTTCGTTCGAGGACATGGTGAAGGAGATTCAGCACCTCATCGGACAGATGGACGAAGAGGAGCGAAGAACGTACCTCGCCGAGAGCCTGTTCCTCAACACCGTGAAGTACGAGAACGACAAGCTCGAGGCGTATATGAAGAAGTTGGCGAAGAAGTAGACCGGCCTGTCGAATCGATGTCGCTGAACTTCCTCGCCACACGGTTTCAGTGCACCTGGCCGTGGAGCACTCTCGTGATGCTCTGCGACGGCCGGATCGTGTGCGGCTGCGCGGACCCCTACGGCCATCGCGTGCTCGGCGACGCGCGCACGGCATCGGTGCGCGACGTCTGGACGGGACCGACGATCTCGACGCTGCGCGCAGATCTGAATGCGGGCGGATCGAAATTCTGCGGCGACTGCCCCCTGAAGCTGCCGCTGAAGAAAGACGAAATGGCGCCGGTCCGCCCGATCGACGCCGGCCCCCTGCCGTCGCGGATGTACATCGAATGCACCGCGGCCTGCAACATCTCCTGCACCGAGGCGTGCTGCGCGCCGGAAACCGGCATCACGCGCACGCGACAGGCCGGCATGCTGGATTTCGAAGTCTTCCGCCGCGTGATCGATGAAGCGGGGCCGTCGCTGGTCCGCGTCGATTTCTTCAATTACGGCGAAGCCTTCCTGCACAAGCGCGCGGTCGAAATGTGCGAGTACATCAAGGCGAACTTCCCGCACATCTATCTCTACACCAGCACCAACGGCCTGGCGCTGACTGAGGCGCAGGCGCGGCGGCTCGTGCACTCGGGCATCGACGAGGTGACGTTTTCGATCGACGGCGCAACGCCGGAGTCGTACGTGAAATACCGGCAGCGCGGGAAATTCGACGTCGCGATTGCGAACCTCCGCGCGATGGCCGACGAGAAGCGGAAGAGCGGGCGCGACCTGCCGTTCCTGAACTGGCGCTACATCCTGTTCACCTGGAACGACAGCGAGAAGGAGATGAACGAGGCGCGCGAGCTGGCCAGGGAGATCCGCGTCGATCGCCTGTGCTGGGAAATGACCGACCATCCCGAGAACGCCTACTCGCGCCGCTTCGTGCCGGGCTCATCGGATCTCGAAGCCGTGCGCTACGAGGTCTGGGATCACAACAACCTGGGGAATGCCATCCCCGGCGCCACGCCGCGCGCGCGCATCGACGTCCGCACGCCGTGGCCGGGTCTGGCCGGCCGGCCCCTGCGGGCTCGCGCCGGGCAACCGCTCCAGGTCCGCACGCGCGTGCAGAACCTCTCGACCCGCGCGTTTCCCGCGCAGGCCACTTACGGCCGGCGCCTCGTTCGCCTCGGCGCGCAGCTGTGCGCGGCGGACGGCACGCTCATCAACCGCGACTTCGCGCGCGCGTGGCTGCCGCAGCCGCTCGGCCCTGGCGATCGTACCGACATCGCGATCGACATCCCGACGCCGGGCGAGCCCGGACGGTACGCGCTGAAATTTGATCTGGTGAGCGAGGGGATCGACTGGTTTGAAAGCTGCGGATCGCCGACGACGACCCGCAGCTTTGTCGTGAGTTAGTAGCGCGAGGCTTTAGCCTTGCGTCCGAACGTGGCGCGAGGCTTCAGCCTTGCGTGCTACGACTTGGTGTAGACCGCCTTGCGATTCTGATCGCCCTACGGCGTCGAGATCGACGTTTCGACCGTCATGTCCTTGCCGTCGGCGCTCAGGCTGCGGACCTCTGTCGTCGTGAAAGGGTGTAAGTCCAGGCCGGGGCCGGTGTGAAACGTCTGTGTTAGTTGGCGAGGCGGGGAACGGCGCCCTTGACGCGGGCAGACAGCGGCAGCGGAGCCGCATCGGCCTCGGACGACTCGACGAGCCGCCAGGCGTTGGT
>JAYVMG010000104.1:0-4877 GCA_043759095.1 Acidobacteriota bacterium
CCGAGCACCACGACACGCCCCCCCGTCATGTATTCACAGCCGTGATCGCCCACGCCTTCCACCACCGCCACCGCGCCGCTGTTGCGGACGGCGAACCGCTCGCCCGCCACGCCACGGATGTACGCCTCACCGCTCGTCGCGCCGTACAGCACGACATTGCCGACGATGATGTTCTCTTCCGCGATGAAGGCCGCGCTGGCGCGTGGCTGAACGACGATCGTCCCGCCCGACAGTCCCTTGCCCACGTAGTCGTTCGCGTCGCCGTCGAGGACGAGCGTGATGCCGCGCGGCACGAACGCGCCAAAGCTCTGACCCGCCGATCCCCGGCACCGGATGCGAATAGTGTCGTCGGGCAGGCCGTCGCCGCCCCACCGTCGCGTCACCTCGTAGCCGAGCATCGTGCCGACCGCGCGGTTCGCATTGCGGATCGCGTACTCGAGCGACACCGGCTGGCCATGCTCGAGCGCATCGCCGCACGCCGCGATGATCTGGTTATCGAGCGCGCGCTCGAGTCCGTGGTCCTGCGCCTGAGTCTGACGCCGCGGCGCGCCGGCCGGCAGCGCGGGTCCGTGCAGGATCGACGAGAGATCGAGGCCGCGGGCTTTCCAGTGATCCACGGCGGTGCGCATGTTCAGGCAGTCGATCCGCCCGATCATCTCGTCCATCGTGCGGAACCCCAGCAGCGCCATGTGCTCGCGCACTTCCTGCGCGATGTAGTGGAAGAAATTGATCACGAACTCCGGCTTACCGGAGAACTGCTTCCGCAGCTCGGGGTCCTGCGTCGCCACGCCCACCGGACACGTATTCAGGTGACACACGCGCATCATCACGCACCCGGAGACCACGAGCGGCGCGGTGGCAAACCCGAACTCCTCGGCGCCCATCAGCGCGGCGACCACCACATCGCGCCCGGTCTTCAACTGCCCGTCCACCTGCACGACGATGCGGTCGCGCAGACCGTTCATCTGCAGCACCTGCTGCGCTTCGGCGAGGCCGAGCTCCCACGGCACGCCGCCGTGCTTGATGCTAGTGAGCGGCGCCGCGCCCGTGCCGCCGTCGTGGCCGGAGATCAGCACGACGTCCGCGTGCGCCTTGGCCACGCCGGCCGCAATCGTCCCGATGCCCGAGACCGCGACCAACTTCACGGACACTCGGGCCCGCGGGTTGGCGTTCTTCAGGTCATAGATCAGTTGCGCGAGGTCTTCGATCGAATAGATGTCGTGATGCGGCGGCGGCGAGATCAGCGCCACACCCGGCGTCGCATACCGCACTTTCGCAATCCAGGGATAGACCTTGTGGCCCGGCAGCTGTCCGCCTTCACCCGGCTTGGCGCCCTGCGCCATCTTGATCTGCAGGTCGTCGGCATTGACCAGGTACTCGCTGGTGACGCCGAACCGCGCGGACGCCACCTGTTTGATGGCGCTGCGGCGCCAGTCGCCGTTGGCATCACGCTGGTTGCGCGCCGGATCCTCGCCGCCCTCACCGGTATTGGACTTCCCACCCATCCGGTTCATCGCGATCGCCAGCGTCTCGTGCGCTTCCTGGCTGATCGATCCATACGACATCGCACCGGTCGCAAAACGCTTCACGATGCTCTCGACCGGTTCAACCTCATCGATCGGAATCGCGCTGCCGCCCGGCGCGAACTCGAGCAGGCCGCGCAACGTGGCGCACCGGCGATTCTGGTCGTCGACAAGCGCCGTGTACTCCTTGAACACGTCGTACTGCCCACTCCGCGTGGCGTGCTGCAGCTTGAACACCGTGTCCGGATTGAACAGGTGGTATTCACCGTCGCGCCGCCATTGATACTCGCCGCCGGTTTCGAGATCCAACGGCTGCGCGGACCGCGCCGGGTACGCCTGCCGGTGACGCCGGACGACTTCTTCCGCCACCGCCTCGACGCCGGCGCCGCCGATCCGCGACGTCGTGCGCGTGAAGTACGTGTCGATGAACTCGCGGCCGAGGCCCACCGCCTCGAAAATCTGCGCGCCGCAGTAGCCCTGAAGCGTGGAGATGCCCATCTTGGACATCACTTTCAGGATGCCCTTGTTCAGCGCGTGGATGTAGTGCACCACCGCCTCGTCGTGCGTGATGCCGGCAATCGTCTCCTGCTGAATCAAATCGTCGAGCGTCTCGAACGCGAGATACGGGTTGACGACGCCGGCGCCGTACCCGAGCAGCAGCGCGCAGTGATGCACTTCGCGCGCGTCGCCGGTCTCGACCACGAGACCGCAGCGCGTCCGCAGGCCTTGTCGGACGAGATGATGATGGACGGCGGACGTCGCCAGCAGACTCGGAATCGGCGCGCGATCCCGGCCGGCATCGCGGTCCGACAGCACGAGCAGCGTGTAGCCCGCGTCGACCGCGTCGCTCGCGCGACGCGTCAGGTCATCGAGCGCGCGCGCGAGCCCCGGGCCGTCCTGCCGCGGATCGAACAGCATCGGCAGCGTCGTCGAACGGAATCCCGGCTCGTAGACGTGACGCAGCTTCGCCATCTGGTCGTTGTCGATGACCGGGAATTTGATCTTGATCTGCCGGCACGATTCGGGGCGCGGATCGAGCAGGTTGCCCTCGGGCCCGATCGTGGACTCCATGGTCGTCACGAGTTCCTCGCGGATCGCGTCGAGTGGAGGATTGGTGACCTGCGCGAAGAGCTGCGTGAAGTAGTCGTAGAGGAGGCGCGGGCGATCGGAGAGAACGGCCAGCGCGGTATCGGTGCCCATCGAACCGATCGGTTCGTCGCCGGTCGTCGCCATCGGCCCGAGCAGCAGGCGCACGTCTTCCTGCGTGTAGCCGAACAACTGCTGCCGGCGGAGCACCGTTTCGTGGCTGACGCGCGGGAGGTATGGCGCGGACGGCAGGTCCTCGATGTCGACCAGATGTTCGGCGAGCCACTGGCCGTACGGCTGCGCACTCGCCAGCTCACCCTTGATCTCCTCGTCGGAGACGATGCAGCCGCGCGCCGTGTCGATCAGGAAGATGCGGCCCGGGTGCAACCGCTCCTTCAGCAGAATCTCATCGTCGGGCACGTCGAAGACGCCGACCTCTGACGCCATGATGACCATGTCGTCCGTGGTGACGTAGTAGCGCGACGGGCGCAACCCGTTGCGATCGAGCACGGCCCCGATCAGCGTGCCATCGGTAAACGCGATCGCGGCCGGGCCGTCCCACGGTTCCATCAGCGACGAGTGGTACTCGTAGAACGCCTTCAGTTCCGGCCGCATGTCCTCGTCGGCCGACCACGGCTCGGGGATCATCATCAGGATCGCGTGCGGCAGCGACCGGCCGGCCATGACCAGGAACTCGAGCACGTTGTCGAACGTCGCCGTGTCGCTCCCGCCTTCGCGGATGATGGGGAGCACCTTCTGCAGATCGTCGCCGAAGACGGGCGAGCGGAGCAGACCTTCGCGTGCGCGCATCCAGTTGATGTTGCCGCGCAGCGTATTGATCTCGCCGTTGTGCGCCACGTATCGGTACGGGTGCGCGAGTGGCCAGGAGGGAAACGTGTTGGTGCTGAAGCGCTGATGGACGAGCGCGAGCGCCGATTCGACATCGGGGTCCGCGAGGTCAGGGAACGCCGGCCGGATCTGATCGGCCGTCAGCATGCCCTTGTAGATGAGGGTCTTCGACGAGAGGCTGGGCGCGTAGAACAGATGGCGCTCGGTCAGCCCGAGCTGGTCCGCCGCATACTCGACACGCTTGCGGATGACGTACAGCTTGCGCTCGAGCCGCATCGGATCGGCGGTGTCTCCGCCCGTCTGGCCCGCCCCTCCGGCGATGAAGATCTGTTCGATGACCGGCGCCGCCGCCACCGCGGACGCCCCGACCTGCGTCAGGTCGGTGGGAACCGTGCGCCATCCGAGCACCTCCTGCCCTTCTTCCCGGGCAGTAGTCTCGAAGAGACGCCGGAGCCGGTCGCGCTCGCCGGCGTTGCGGGGCAGAAACACCAGGCCGGCCCCATAACATCCTTCCGGCGGCAGCTTGATGCCGAGCGGCGCCGTCACCTTGCGCAGGAAGCGGTCCGGCATCTGAATCAGGATGCCCGCGCCGTCTCCGGTATTGGCTTCGCAGCCGCAGGCGCCGCGATGCAGCAGGTTGATCAGCACCTGCAGCCCGCGCTCGACGATGGCGTGGGAACGCCGCCCCTTGATGTTGGCCACGAATCCGACGCCACAGGCATCGTGTTCGTCGCGCGGGTCGTACAGGCCGGCGGCGGCCGGGACGAGCCCGGCGGCGGGGATGGGGTCTGGTCTCTTGACGGTCACGTGACCGTCAGTTATGAAGGAGCTGAGTGTAGAAGTAAAATAGAATGATTACATATGACGCATAACCATAAGAGATAGGTTGCGCGTCATGGGCGTCCGGCTGCGCGCATCAGCCGTTCTCCTGCTCCCCGGTCCGGATCTTGTAGCTGTGGCTGACGGGGATGACGAACACCCGGCCGTCCCCTATTTCGCCCGTCCGCGCGGCCTGAATGATGGCCCTGATCGCCTCGTCCACGAGGTCGTCCGCGACCACCACCTCGATTTCCATCTTCGGGAGCAAACTGACGTTATATTCCTTGCCACGGTAGATGGCGGTGTGTCCCTTCTGCCGGCCATGGCCGCGTACCTCGGTGACGGTCATGCCGGAAATACTCAGCTTCGTGAGCGCGTCTTTCACTTCGTCGACCTTGTTCGGTCGAATGATGCTCTTAATCAGCTTCATCGTGGCCCTCCAGCAGGCGTTGTAAATCGGCGGTGAGGGCCTGCTGTGCGTCCTCGGCCAGTTTGGCCCCGCCCTTGGTGATGTGAAACACGTCGATCGCCTTCTGCCCTTCGGTCGAAATCAGCACCAGATCCACTTCGCAGCCGTGGATCGACATCAGGCGGCTCACC
>JAYVMG010000105.1:0-4876 GCA_043759095.1 Acidobacteriota bacterium
AAGCAGGTGCCGCTCTTTGACCGATCACCACGGGTCGGTGTCGTGTATGCCGACTGCGTGAATTTTGCAGAGGATGGCTTTTCGTACCGGCAGTTCGAGAAGCACCCGCCGCACCGTGGGATGGTCTTCGACGCCCTGCTACGCGACTACTTTCCGAATCTGCAGACCGTGATCGTGCGCCGCGCGGCGTTCGACGACCTGGCCCACTGGTTCGACCCGCGACTCGGGCTGGTCGAGGAGGCGGACCTGCTCCTGCGGCTTGCACAGCACTGGGCGTTCGACTATGTGGACGAACCGCTCGCGCGCTGGCGTCTACACGCGGTCAGCAGTTCGCGCCGTCATCGCGAGCGGTTTCCCGACGAGATGGAGATCCTGCTTCAGAATCAGCTCAACGATCCGTCGGTCGAGCGCACGTATGCCGGTGCCGTCGAGGCATGCCGACTCGAGATCCTGCGCCTGCGCGCGCGGATCCTGTGGGAGCAGGGACGCGGAGCCGAGGCCGCCCGGCTGCTCGCCGGATCGCGATTCGCGTCGGCGGCCGCCCTGCGCGACTACGTGCTGATGCGGACACTGTCGCCGCGGTCCGCTGAGCGGATCAAGCGAGTGCGGCGGTGGTTCGGTGCTGCACCGGAGCGGCGGACCGGGTGCTGAAATCGCTGCTGCCGAAATTGCGGTGTCCTGCCTGTCACGGTGCCCTCAAGGCTGTAGCGTTCGCCGAGACAGAGCATCGGATGCTCGACGGCGTGTTGATCTGCGCGGATTGCGCCGGCGCCTACATCGTCGACACTGGACTGCTGGAACTGGTGCCGCCATCGCTGGCCGACACCGATGCGGCGGCGCGATTTTCGAATCGCTTCTCGGGCGAGCTCGCCACCGCCGGCGTGACGCTCGGCGGGCCTCCATCAGACGCCGACATCGCGGCTCAGCTCGCGCAGCGCAAGCATTTCGACTGGTTCGCCGAGAACGACAGCCAGACCTACACGGCGTACCAGGCGTCCCCGTTCTGGGTGGCGGAGGACGCGCAGACGTTCGATGCGTGGCGCATACGGATCGCGCCGGGCGCCTCGGTGCTCGACGTGGGTTGCGCGAACGGCCGCAGCGCGTTCCCGCTGGTCCACGACGCCGGCGTCATCGTCGGATGCGATATTTCAAAGAAACTGATTCGACAGGCCATGGACCGGGCCGAGGCGGAAGGCGTGTCTGATCGTACCTGCTTCTTCGTCGCGGATTGCGATCGCCTGCCGATTACGGATGGCAGTTTTAATTACGTGCTGACGTACGGCGTGCTACATCACCTGCCCGACCCCGGGCGCGCGTGCCGCGACATCCAGCGCGTCCTCGCGCCGGGCGGCGTGCATTTCGGCTCTGAAAACAATTGCACGATCTTCCGACGCGTCTTCGACGCCATGATGCGGTGGCGCCCGCTGTGGATCGAAGAGGCCGGCGCCGAACCGCTGATCTCGGAGGACATGCTGCGTGAATGGTTGCGCGGCCTGCCCGTCACTTTGGCGTGCACGACGAGCGTTTTCATTCCGCCACATGTGATGAACCTGGCCGGTCATCGTGGCGCCCGTGCGCTCCTGGCGGTATCCGATCGGATCGCATGCGCGATTCCCGGCCTGTGGTCGCAAGGCGGCCTCATCGTGTTCGACGCGCAGAAGCTTCCCGCATGACGGACGACCGCGTGGCCCGCGTGGCCGGCGTCGGCCTGGTGCTCGGCATCATCCTGTTGTCAGTTCCGCTGGCCGCGCACGCCTACGTCGGCTCGTTCAGCCGCTTCATGGGCGACGACTACTGCGACGCGTCGACGTTCCGCCGCGAAGGGCTCGTCGGCGCGCAGAAATATTTCTACAACACATGGGGCGCCGTCCCGACCACGATCCTGCTGATGGCGGCCGTCGATCCCGGCGGTCCGGCGCTCGCCCCCTGGCTGCCGGGGATCGCGCTCGCCGTCTGGGTCGTCACCCTGGCGTGGGCGTTCGCGCAGTTCACACGCGGGCTCGGCATCCGTCATCCCGGCCTGCTGGCCCTGGGCCTGGCGGAGGCGGTCGTGTTCGCGACCGTGGAGGACGCGCCGAACATCGTCCAGTCGCTGTACCTGCGGATTCCGATGCTCGCGTACGTGTGTCCCGTTATCGCGCTCGGCGGCTATGTCGGCTTCTGCCGGCAGTCGCTGGGTGGCCCGCCGTCTCGCGGGCGTCTGCTCGCGAGCGCGATCGTCGCGTTCGTGGCGGGCAGCTTCGGTCCGGTCTACGTCGCGATGCAGACGACGGCGATCGCGGTGGCGCTGGCGATGTCGCGCACGACGGACGGCACGCGGGTGAAACGAAGCCTGTCGCCGGTGCTCGCCGCGGGCCTGGCGGGCTCCATCGCCGCGCTGGCGTTCATCGCGGTTGCGCCGGGCAATACGAAGCGCGCCGCGTTCTTTCCGCCGAAGCCGCCCCTGACGTACGTCGTGAGATCGACCGCGCTGGCGACCATGTTCATGATGGCGAGGCCCGCACTGCCGGTGCTCGAACCGGCCGTGATCGCCGCCGTGCCGCGGATTCTTCCGGACGCCACGCGTTGGCTGGACCGGGCGCTGGCCATGGGGACGTCGCCCGTCGTTCCGCTGCTCGTGATGCTGCTGGGAGGACTGGTCGCGATGGCCGTGCCCCGGTCGCCCTTCGAGGGTGCCGCGGCGCGACGCGCGCCGATGTGGTTGATCGCGCTGCCGGGGGTCGCGTTCGTCGTCGTCGCCGCCGCGATCGCGGTGGGACCGTTCGGCACGTCGGCGCCGCCGCCGCCGCGCGCACTGATCATGCCGCAGTTTGTCCTCGAGGCGCTGGCGCTCGCGTGGGGGTTCCTCGCCGGCGCGGCCGTGCGGCACGGCGTCGAGACGCGGAACATCGTGTCGTCGCGGGCGCTGGTGCTCCCGTTGACCGCCATGGTCCTGATGCTCGCGGCGGTTCAGTCCGCGCGATCGACCAGGACAACCCTGGCCCTGGCGCCCGCGATGCGTCAATGGGCGGCGACCTGGGACCGCAGCGACCGGGAACTGCGCGCCGCGGCGCGCAAGGGACGCGTCGACGCCATCGTGCCGAGGCTCGATCCCGTCGGCGGCGTGGGATCGATCGGGCCGGATCCGGCCGACTGGGTCAACGGCTGTGCGGCGCAGTACTACGGCCTCGCGTCGGTGACCGGGCGATGACTTGGTGACGGCCGCGCCCATCACCGCACGGCCCGTGACGTTCGCTGCCACGTCCCTCAGGGCTCGCCCCGAGTGTGGAGTTCCCTCCGGTCCCCAGTGTTCCTGTGTCTGCCTGATACGATGAAAACCCGACTACTCGACTGGCTGGTGTGTCCCACGTGCGCCGAGGGGTCGCTCGCACTGGAAGTGTGGCGCGAGTCGACCGGAGAGATCGAAGAGGGTGTGTTGACGTGCAGTTCCTGCGCGCGCCCGTATCCGATCATCGGCGGCATTCCGCGAATGCTGCCGGACGCGTTGCGTCATCTGACCGTGGATTACCATGGAGATTTTTTCGCGCGCTATGCCGACCGACTGCAGGCGTTTCCGGCCGAGGGTTGGCGCCAGCAAGACGGGTGGTGGAGCGCCGAAGGTCGAACGATCCGCAGCTACAGCTACCAATGGCGAAAGTTCAAGCAGATGTTTCCGGACTGGGAGCAGGTGTTTCTCGATTCCATCGCGCCGGTCACGCGCGAGTTCTTCGCCGGCAAGGTCGGACTCGACGGCGGGTGCGGCTTCGGCCGCTCGCTCTTCTACTCGGCGACCTACGGCGCTGAGATGATCGGCCTCGACTTGAGCGAAGCCATCGAAGCCGCGCGCGAGAATACCAGGCAGTTCGAGAACGTGCACCTGGTGCAGGGCGACATCTTCCATCCACCCGTGCGGCGGGCGTCACTGGACTTCGTCTACAGCATCGGCGTACTGCATCACTTGCCAGATCCCAAAGGCGGGTTCATGTCGCTGCAGCGCCTGGTGAAGCCTGGCGCCCCGGTCTTTATCTGGGTCTACCTGCGCGGGCGCGGACGCCAGATCGCCGCGTTCACGATGATGCGCGCGATCTCCACGCGCCTGCCGCTGCGTATCCTGAACGTCCTCGCGCTGGGCCTGGCGGCGGCGCACTGGCTCTTGTGGATTGCGCCCTTCAAACTCCTCACGCACATGGGAGCGACGCGGCTCGCCAGTCGTATTCCGTTCGCGTTTTATGCGCGGTACCCGTTTCGCGCCCTCCACACGGACTGGTTCGACGGGCTTTCCGTGCCGCTCCAGCGATACTACCGCCCCGAGGAGGTTGCCGAGTGGTATCGCGAAGCCGGACACGAACGCGTCCGGATCGATGACGACTGGAACGGCCGCGCGATTGGCTACGCCCCTTCAGTGAAAGCCGGGCAGCCGTGATCTCCGCCGCGGTCGGCCTTCGTCCGATGGTGGCGGCCGATGTCGCGTCGGTCGTGGTGCTGCAGACGGCGTTCCTCGAGGGCTCGATCGTGACGGAGCTCGGGCCGGCGTTTCTTGAGCGATTTCACCGTGCGGCCGTGGAACAGCCGACGACGCTCGCGTTCGTGGCCTGCGACGAAGCCGGCGTGATCGTAGGATTCGTGATCGCGTCGCTGGACGTGCACGCCTTCAACGCCCACGTGAAGCCGCGGGTGTTGGCGGCGCTGCTGCGCGCGCTGCTTCGACCCAGTCGCTGGCGTTTGTTCTTCAGCGTCGCGCGGGGCATCGGGGCAGGCGAGCCCGAGCCGTACGTGCCGGCCGAACTGCTTCTCCTGGTCGTGGACTCCCGCGCGCGCCGGCGTCGAATCGGCCAGCGCCTGCTGACGGAACTGGAACGCTCGCTGGCGAGGCACGCCGTCCCGAAGTACCGCGTTG
>JAYVMG010000106.1:0-4873 GCA_043759095.1 Acidobacteriota bacterium
GCGAAGATCGCGATCCTGATCGCGGCGCGCGTGCTTCCGGCGGCGCTGCTCGAACGGATCTTCCTGCCGCCGGCGGATCCCGACGCGCTCGCGACGGTGATCTTCTCGAGCGGCAGCACCGGTGTTCCGAAAGGCGTGATGCTGACGCATCGCAACCTGCTGGCCAACATCGACAGCGCGAACGCGTTGTTCCGTCTCGGACCTGGCGATGTGGTGCTCGGCGTGCTGCCGTTTTTTCATTCCTTCGGCTACACCGTCACGCTCTGGCTGCCGATGGTCGTCGGCTTCGGCGCCGCGTATCACCCGAACCCGACCGACGCTAAAACTATCGGCGAGATGGCGGCGCGTTATCGCACCACGTTGCTGGTCAGCACACCGACGTTCTGCTCGGCCTACGTGCGCAAGTGCCAGCGCGAGCAGTTCGCGAGTCTCCGCCTCGCGATCGTCGGCGCGGAGCGGCTGCGCGAGCCGATCGCGTCGGCCTTCCGTGAGAAATTCGGGATCGATTTGATCGAAGGCTACGGCTGCACGGAGATGGCGCCGGTCGTGGCGGTGAACGTGCCAGATGCCGCCGGCACGGGCTCACGAGCCGGCACCGTCGGACGTCCACTACCCGGGATCTCCGCGAAGATCGTAAACCCCGACACTGGCGAAGGGCCGCTCGTCGGCACGGAAGGACTGCTCCTGGTCACGGGCCAGAATCAGATGCGCGGCTACCTCGGCGAAGATCAGCTGACCCGCGACGCGCTGCGCGACGGGTGGTACGTCACCGGCGACATCGCGATGATCGACGAGGCGGGATTCATCAGGATTACCGACCGTCTGTCGCGTTTCAGTAAGATCGCCGGCGAGATGGCGCCGCACATGCGCGTCGAAGAACAGTTGCAGACGCTCCTGCTGGATCCGTTTGTCTGCGTCGTCACCGCCGTGCCCGATGCGGTCAAGGGCGAACGGCTGGTGGCGCTCTACACCGACCCGGACACGACGCCGCAGACGATCTGGGAAGGGCTGTCACGTTCGGATCTTCCGAAGCTCTGGATCCCGAAGCGTGAGGATCTGCATTTCGTCGCCGCGATTCCGACGCTCGGCACCGGCAAAGTGGATTTGCGCGGCGTCCGCCTGCTGGCCGCCGAACGGTCCGCCTGACATACGGCGCCGGACCGGCCGCCGAACAGCGATGATCCTTCGCTGATTGGCGTGACGCTTCGGTCGTTGACATTTCAATGCAAAGTTCTTTTTAGATACACTCTCACGATGGACGTCTCAACGATGAAGAAGCCAAGCGCCCTTGCGCCGATCGCCATGTCACTCGCCGGGCTGGCCCTGGTGCTCGTCCACGCGGCCAGATACGGCATCGTTCACGAGGCCGACGAGGGGACCTCGGCCCATCTCTTTCAGATCCTGATGGTGGCGCAGGTGCCGGTGATCGCGTTCTTCGCCATCAAGTGGCTGCCGCGAACCCCCCAGCAGGCGCTCCTGGTGGTCGCGCTGCAGATCGTCGCGGCGCTCGGCGCCTTTGCGTCTGTGTTTTTTCTCACGTAGCGTCCACGGACTACGTGACGCGGCGCCCTACCCGCAGAGTGGCGCGTCGGTCACCAGCCGACAATCCCAAGCAGCAGGCGCTGCCAGCCAGGCGCGAGGAGCGTCTTGAGTACGACGTCGGCGATTAATCCCGCTCCGGCCCAGAGCAGCAGCGTTCGCCCGAGCGGCCAGTCGACCCTGAACTTGCCGATCCGCGAGAGCAGCGGCGCCGACAGCACCACGCCGATCACGACGAAGCTGATCACGCGGATCACCGACCACGGATGCCACGCCGCTATCAATGTCAACGCCGGACGCCGGCTCGAGGCCGCAAGCGTGCCGACGTAGTGCCCCATGTAGTTCATCAGCACGGCGCCCATCGGCATCGCCGCTGCGCCGCCGGTGGCCAGCGCGAGCGCCGAAAACAACGCGGCGTGACCGGCCTGCTGCGGAATGAACTGCGACGGCGTGCTCTCGGCGCCCTGCCCTGTCATCACCCACGCGAACATCTCCGCCCGATACGACCCGCTGCGGAGAAATAACGACTCCGTCTGATCGGGACGCGCGTACGACGCCACCGTCGCCACCATCCCCAGCGTCAGGGCCCAGAGCAGCATGCGCGCCACCGCGAGACGAAGATCCCCGCGCCGAAGCGCGAGGACCATGAACGGAAAACTGGCGAGGGTGTTGAGAATCGGCAGGAGGGCGGGTACGCCGATGGCCCAGCCAACGACGTACGACAGGAGTGTCGCGAACACGACCACGATGCCGATCAACTATGCACCACAGTGGACACAGGGATCGGATCTTACCGGTTTAGCCCGCCGTGTCCACCGTGTCCTCCGTGGTGGATAGTTCTAGGCGGGAATGGTCAAGGATCCGAAATGTTTCTCGTACCGCTTTTTGAACTCGTCCCACGTGTAGGCGTGGCTCAAGCCGCCCATGTGTTCGAGCGCGTACGTGGCCGCGACGCTGCCTATGCGTGCGCTCACCTCGTAGGACAGGCCGAGGGAGATGCCACGCATCAGGCCACCTCGGAACGCGTCGCCGACGCCGGTCGGATCGACGATGTTCGTCGGCGCGACCGCCGGCACGTCGATTGAGCTGCCACCGCCGAGCACGGTCGATCCATGCTCGCCCTTCGTGACGATCAGCGTCTTGGCGATACCGAGGATCGCCTGTTCGTCGAGGCCCGTCTTCTGCCGCAGCAACTCCAGCTCGTAGTCGTTGACGATGACAATGGTGGCGCCGGTGACGCCGTCGCGCAGTTCGTCACCCGACATGCGTGCGCACTGCTGACCGGGATCGAAAATGAACGGGATACCGAGCGTGCGGCACTCCTCCGCGTACTGCACCATCGCGCCGGGGTCGTTCGGCGCGATGATCGCCAGACCGCAATCCTTGACGGTGCGGAACGAGAGCTGGCCCGCATCCGCCATCGCGCCGGTATAAAACGACGCGATCTGGTTATTGTCCACGTCGGTGCTGCAGAAGAACGACGCGCAGAACTTGCCGGGGATCTGCTTGGTCTGCGAAGTGTCGATGCCGGCCGCGTCGAGCCACTGGCGGTACTCGCCGAAGTCTTCGCCCGCCGTCGCCATCAGCAGCGGCCTCTCGCCCAGCAGGGCCAACGTGTAGGCGATGTTCGGCGCGCAGCCGCCGCGCCGTTTGTCCATGGTATCGACGAGAAAACTCAGGCTGACGCGATGCATGTGCTCCGGCAGGAAGTGCTCGGTGAACTTGCCGGGAAACGACATCAGGTAGTCGTAGGCGATCGATCCGGTGACGACGATCTTCATGTCATGTACTTTCCGATGATGGGCGCCAGATCCTTCTTGGTCTGCTCCGGCACGAGCGGCGCCTGGGTGATGATGGCCGTCGCGAGTGCGTCCTTGCACGCGCAGGTGCGCGCCCCGCCGACGCGTTCGACCGCGTCGGCGATCGTCTTCTGCGCGGTCGCCGCGTTCTGCGTCAGGTTGGCGATGATCAAGTCGACGGTGACCGAGTCGTGGTCGGGGTGCCAGCAGTCGTAGTCCGTGACCAGCGCGAGCGTCGCGTAGCAGATCTCGGCCTCGCGCGCGAGCTTCGCTTCCTGCAGGTTCGTCATCCCGATGACGTCCATCCCCCACGTGCGGTACAGATTCGACTCGGCCAGCGTCGAGAACTGCGGGCCTTCCATGTTCACGTACGTCCCGCCCCGATGCACCGTGGCGCCCACCTTCTCCGCCGAGTCGGCCGCGATCTTCGAGAGGTCGTGGCACAGCGGGTGCGCGAACGCCACGTGAGCCACGATGCCCTTCCCGAAGAAGGTGCTGATGCGTCCCTTCGTGCGATCGAAGAACTGGTCGGGCACGACGATGTCGAGCGGCTTGTATTCCATCTTCAGGCTGCCGACCGCGCTCGCCGACAGGATGCGCTCGACGCCAAGCACTTTCATGCCGTAGATGTTCGCGCGGAAATTCAGCTCGGACGGCAGGATGCGATGCCCCGCGCCGTGCCTCGCGAGAAACGCCACGCGCTTGCCGCGCAGCGTGCCGATCACGTACGGCCCGGACGGATCGCCGAACGGCGTGCTGATGGTCTGCTCTTCGCGGTCGGTCAGCTCCGCCATGTCGTACAGGCCGCTGCCGCCAATGATGCCAATCGTCGGATTTGTCATGATGCGGGTTGAACGATGCGCGTGCCGTTCTGCTCCTTGATGTATCCCGCAGCCAGCGCCGGGTCGTGCGGGAAGAACACGAGCGTGTCCTTGGCCGTCGCCTCTTTCGCAAACTGCTGCTTGGCGGTCAATGTGTCCATCGGGTAGAGATCGAAACCCGAGATCCACGCATCCGCCGAATGCGCCATCGTCGGCATCATATCGGCGACGTACGCCGCCGCCTTCCCCTTCGACTCGATCAGCACCATCTGGTGATGCATCGTGTGACCGCCGGTGCGCCGGACCTTCACGCCCGGCATGATCGTCGCGTCATCGTCCACCAGCTGCAGCACGCCGGCCTCCGCGAGCGGCAGGTAATTATCCGCCAGATACAGCGCGCGGTTCCGCTCGTGCGGATGCGTCGCGTCCTCCCACTCGCCGCGGCGGACGACGTATTGCGCGCGGGGGAATGTCGGGCGGATCCGGCCGCTGGCGTCGCGGTACGTGAAGCCGCCGGCGTGATCGAAGTGCAGGTGGCTGGCCAGGACGATGTCGATGTTCTCGGGCGAGATGCCGGCCTCGGCCATCGTACGGTCGAGCGATCTGGCGCGGTCGACACCGTAGGTCTCGTGGAACTTCTCGTGCTCTTTGGCGCCCAGCCCGGCATCGATGATCATCGTGCGCGCGCCGCGGACGATGAGCGGACGCATCGCG
>JAYVMG010000107.1:0-12871 GCA_043759095.1 Acidobacteriota bacterium
CACGGCGACGATAATGGCCAGCGGGCTGCCCGCAAACGCACGGACGTCACGAGAGGCGCGGCGAGGAAGTGTAGTCATAGGGAAAGAGGTCGCCGCACCAGACACAAGGAAGAGCCCGATCACCGCGGCATAGGTGGTCAGACACAACAAACACACAGCTTTCAACAACACGAACGACGCGTAGCCCAGATACAGAATCACCGCGAGCGAGAGCGTGGACAACACGAAGAGATATCCGGGGATGCTCTCCCGCACCTCCTGACGCGCGGTCAAGCCGCTGATCGCGAGCAGCGCCGCCACGACAAACGCCATCCCGCCAAACAGCGCCACGGGAATGCCGCGAACCGTGCTGAACCGGCTGAGATACACCTGCGTGCAGCTGATCGTCTCGTTGACGTCACAGAAACTTCGATAGGCAGGGTCGTACAACAAATGGTAATGGGTGTACGCGGCGGCCGCGGATGCGCCGAGGCCAACGAGCGCGCACATGAGCGAGAAGAGAGCCGCGCGTCTACTCATAATGGAAATTGGCGAGTCAGCGAACTGGTGACCTGGTGAGTGTAGTCACCAACCCGCCAAATCACCAACTCGCCAATTGTAGTGCGTCGACCCTGTTACTGAACCGGCGTGACGGTGGCCGACGCCACGATCGGGTTGGCAACCACCGCGGCGGTCGAGCTCCAGATCGTGCCGCGCGTGTCGGTCGCGAAGTAGCGTGTGCCCGTGCCGCCGGCCGTCAGCGGGTCGGCCTGTCCGAAGTAGGAGCTGGCCGGCTGCGCGACGGCGCCGTTGCACGCGGTCGTCGTGCCGATGTCCGTCACACCCGTGCTGGCGTCCTTCGCGATCGTGACGACGTAGCCACTCTTGGTCACGCCGTTCGACTTCAGGTCGGGGCTGATGAAGCCCTGGCTGCTGCCCGTGGGCGCGGTCACGAGGTCTTCCAACTTGATGGCGTAGCCACCCTGGGTGCAGCTGGACGAGAAGCTCGCCTGGCCGCTGTTGATGGCGCGCAGCGAACCGATGGCCGACGCTTCGTTACCCGACATGCGGGCGCGGAGCAGTCCAGGCACGGCAATGGCCGCGATGATGCCGATGATGGCGACGACGATCAGCAGTTCGATGAGCGTGAAACCTTTTGCGATGCGACTCTTCATTGCGCTCTCTCCTTGAAATGGATCCGGGACGAAACGCGGTTGCTGCTCTTATCGGCCGGCTGTACCATTCGATATAGCAACTGAAGTGCCATGGCTCATCAGTGGCGGCACATCACTGTAAGTCACTGTAGCAACGTCTCTTACTCATAACGCAAGACTCGATGGCACCGACAAAACGTGGCGGGTTGACAAATTTTGTCGGCTCGCCGGCGCCGAACAATGTCACCTGAGGTTGTATTTTTTCACGTAATACCGGAAGGACCTGAAGCTCATTCCTAATAGCTCGGCGGCCTTCACCTGGACGCCACCAGCCTTCTTCAACGCCTCCGCAATGTACCCGCGTTCGATGTCCTTGACGTGCGCCTCGAGGTCGAACCCCGACTCGGGCAGACCATTCGGATCCGCCACGACCATCCGGTGCATCTCGCCTCGAATGCTCGCGGGCAGGCTGTCGGGCAGGATTGACGGCGTCGGTTCGAGCGCGACCGCCCGCTCCATCGCGTTTTCGAGTTCGCGGATGTTCCCCGGCCACTCGTAGTTCTGCAACAGGTCCATCGCCTCGTGCGACACGCCGGCGATCTCCTTGTTCATCTGCTCGTTGTATTTGTTGAGGAAGTGCGCGGCGAGCAGCGGGATGTCTTCGCGCCGCTCGCGCAACGGCGGCAGCGAGATCGGAATCACGTTGATCCGGTAGAACAGATCTTCGCGGAACCGTCCTTCGCTGATCAGCTTCGTCAGGTCCTGGTTCGTCGCCGCAATGATCCGGATGTCGGCCTGCATCTCTTCGAGCCCGCCGACGCGGCGGAACTTCCGCTCCTGCAGGACCCGCAGCAGCTTGACCTGCATCACCGGGCTCATCTCCCCGATCTCGTCGAGGAACACCGACCCGCGCTCGGCGACTTCGAGCAGACCCTTCTTGTTGCTGTCGGCGCCAGTGAAGGCGCCGCGCATGTGCCCGAACAGCTCGGATTCGAGGAGGTTCTCGGGCATCGCGCCGCAGTTGAGCGAGACCATCGGTTTGTCGCGGCGGAGCGAGTGAAAATGGATCGCCTGCGCCACCAGCCCCTTGCCGGTTCCGGATTCACCGGTCAACAGGATCGTGCTGTTGGTGCGCGCCACGGTCTCGATCATCTTGAAGACGGCGAGCATGGCCTCGCTGCGCCCGATGATGTTCGAGAACTGATGCGCAAGTCCCAGCGTCCGCTTCAGCAGGACGTTCTCCTGCCGCAGCTGCCGGTTCTCGATCTTCTCCCGCACCTTCATCTTGAGGAGGTCGATGTCGAATGGCTTGCTCAGGTAATCGCACGCGCCGAGGCGCATGGCTTCGACGGCCGTTTCGGTCGACGCGAACGCGGTGATCATGATGCCCAGGATGTCCTGATCAATCTTCTTCGCCGCCCGGAGCACGTCGACGCCGCTCAGGTCCGGCATCTTGATGTCCGAGATCAGGATATCCACCGGCTCGCGCTCGAGCAGGTCGATCGCCGCGCGGCCGTTTTCGGCGAGCAGCACTTCGTAGCCCTCGCGCCGCAGCACGATCGCCAGCAGTTCCCGCATCGATCGCTCATCGTCGACGACGAGGATCCGCGGCGGGCGGCGATCGGTGGACGGCGCGGCCGGCTGTGCGACGGTGTTCACGAGGCCACCGCCGCTCTCGCCGGCAGGCGCACGGACACGGTCGTCCCGGCGTTGGGCTGCGAGCTGACCTGGATTTCACCGTTGTAGTCGCTGACGATGCGGTGAACGATGGCCAGCCCGAGGCCGCTGCCCTTCGCGAACGTCCCGTGGAACGGCTGGAAGAGCGCGTCGAGCTCCTCTGGCGGGATCCCGATGCCTTCGTCGTGGACCGTCAGCACGACGCCGTCGGAGGACGGCTCGAACGCGCCGACCAGGTGGAGCCGCCCGCCCGTCGACATCGCGCGCAGGCCATTGGTCGCGAGGTTCCAGATGATCTGCTTGATCTGCCCTTCGTCGGCTTCGTACCACAACTCGGTGGCCGGCACGTCGACGGTAATGTCGTGTCCCTCGAGCACCTCGGCACTGTTGCGGAGGAGGAGGGCCGTGTCATTGAGCGCGCGGCGCACGTCGAACCGCGCGATCTGAAACCGCTGCGGCCGCGCGTAGGCCAGAAACGATCGGATGGTCGTGTTCAACCGTTCCGACTCGCGCAGCACAATATCCATCAACTGTTCCTGTTCGCTGCTGAGCGGCAGCTCCTGCCGTAGAATCTGAATCGACCCGGACATGGACGCGAGCGGATTGCGAATCTCATGCGCGATACCCGCGGCCATTTCTCCGACGGCGGCGAGCCGCTGCTGAATCGCCGCGTCGCGCTCCAGCTTCTTGATCGCCGTCACATCCTGAAACGTGAACAGCAGACCGACGCGGCCGCCCGGCGTCTCCAGATGCGTGGCGGTGAGGCCGATTTCCTTCTCGGTGCGATCGTTCGACGCGCGATACCGGAACTCGTGACGCCGCGTACCTTTCGACCGCAGGTCGCTCTGGATCGATTCCATCACGAGCGGCGGCAGCTGCAGGACATCGTCGATCCCGCGTCCGACCGCCGCCCGACACGTGACGCCGGTAATCGCCTCGGCGCCGCGATTGAAGGTGAGGATCCGCTGCGACTGATCGGTGGTGGCCAGCCCGCTCGGCAGGCTGTCGATGACGTGCTGGTTCAGCGCCTGAAGGTCGGCGATCTCGGTCGAGGCCTGTTCCAGCCTGGCGCCGGCCGACCGCAGGCTGTTGGCCAGCGATCCGCTGAGCAGCGCGACGGCGAAAAACCCGAAGACGTTCAGCGCGACGGTGTAGCGCGCCACCGACCCCGCCGGGAGCGTCTCAACGTAAGCCATCAGCCACGGATCGGGGCGCAACCCCGACGCGGCCAGGTACTGCGCCACCACGAGGCCGCCGTACAGCACGGTGCTGAACGTCGCCACGAGCAGGCCACCGCGACGGAACTGAATCGTGCTCGCTGCAATAATCGGCAGCACGTAGAGCGACGTGAAGTAGCTGGTGATCCCGCCGGTGAAATAGATGAACGACGAGACGAGCAGCGCGTCGCCGGCCAGCTGCACGTCGACGATCCAGCGATGCCGTTCGACGTAGCGCAGCGCGAGCGCATAGACAAACGTCAGCGCGAACGTCAGGCCGATCAGGAAGAAGAAGGGATCGACCGCAAACGAACCCGGCGCGGTGACCTGCATGACGGTCGCCGAGCCAAGCAGAATGGCGCTGATGATCGCGCGAATGGCGATCAGCCACGCGACGGTGCGCCGCAATCCGGTTTCGTGCATCGGCCTACGTCAGTTTGCTGATCAGGTCGAAGATCGGCATGTACATCGCGATCACGATGCCGCCGACGACAATGCCAAGGACGGCGATCATGATCGGCTCGAGGAGCGTCAACAGCCCGGCGACCGCGGTGTCCACTTCTTCCTCATAAAAGTCGGCGATCTTCGCGAGCATCGTGTCGAGGGCGCCCGTCGCCTCGCCGACGCCGATCATCTGGGTGACCATCGCCGGAAACACTTTCGTGTCCTTGAGCGGCGCCGCAATCGTTTCGCCGCGCTCGATGCTCTTGCGCGTCGCCATGATGGCGTCCTCGACGATCGCGTTGCCCGCGGTCTTCGCCGTGATTTCGAGGCCGTCCAGAATCGGCACGCCCGAACTGATCAGCGTCGACAGGGTGCGGCAGAACCGCGCGACGGCGATCTTGCGCATGATGTTGCCGAGCACCGGCATCTTCAGCGTGATGCTGTCCACGACGCGCCGGCCGTTCGCCGTCGCGTAGTACTGTTTGAAGCCGTAGGCCGCGGCGCCGCCGCCGACCGCCAGGAACGGGAAGTAGTTCACCAGGTTGTCGCTGAGCGCGATAACCACGCGCGTCGGCATCGGCAGATCCGCGCCGAGTCCGGAGAACAGTTGTGCAAAGGTCGGGATCACCTTCCACAGAATCACGCCGACCACCGCGCCGGCGATGACCACGACGGCGATCGGATAGATCATCGCCGACTTCACCTGGCCGGCCAGTTTTACGGCCTTTTCGATGTAGGTCGCAAGCCGCTTCAGAATCGTGTCGAGAATGCCGCCCGCCTCACCGGCGGCAATCATGTTCGTGAACAGCGGATCGAACGTCTTGGGATGCTTGCGCATCGCGTCGGCGAGCGAGGCGCCAGACTCCACATCCATGCGCGTCGCGCCGATCACGAACGCGAAGTTCTTATCCTCTTCCTGCGACCCGAGAATGTCGAGGCACTGCACCAGCGGCAGGCCCGCGTCGATCATCACCGAGAACTGGCGCGTGAAGACGGCCAGGTTCTTCGCGGCCACTTTCTTGCCGGTGCGGCCCACCTTTTCTTTTTTGGCTTCGTCTTTGGCGGCCTTGGCGGGCGTGATCCGGGTGACGTTGATCTGCTCGCGGCGCAACGCGGCGGTCGCCGCGTCCATTGAATCGGCCACGCGCTCACCGCTCACCGTCTGGCCGGCACGCGTGCGTCCCGTATAGGCGAAAGTAGTCATAGGCTAACCTCGCACCGGCCGCGGCGGCGCCGTCCCGGCGGTCCGCCCAAGCCCGGCGCCTGCAACCACGCCGACACCGCGGTTGATCATGTCCTGCAGTTCGTCCTTGTTCGACGAGGCGGTCAGGGCGGCCTCGATCGTGATCAACCGTTTCATGTAGAGGCTCGCAAGCGACTGGTTCGCGGTCTGCATGCCGAGTTTTTCCTGACCGGCCTGCATCGAGCCGTAAATCTGGTGGATCTTGTCGTCGCGAATCAGATTCCGAATCGCCGGCGTCGGGATCATGATCTCGAGCGAGCAGACACGGCCCTTGCCGTCAGCCCTCGGCAGCAGCGCCTGACACACGATGCCCTCGAGCACGAGCGAGAGCTGCGTGCGAATCTGCGCCTGCTGCCCCGCCGGAAACACGTCGATGATGCGGTTGATCGTCTGCGCCGACGAATTCGTGTGCAGCGTGCCGAACGTCAAGTGACCCGTCTCGGCGATCTTCAGCGCCGCTTCAACCGTCTCCAGGTCGCGCATTTCGCCGATCAGGACGATGTCCGGATCCTCGCGCAGCGCGGCGCGCAGCGCGTTACCGAAGCTGTTGGTGTCGCTGTGCACTTCTCGCTGATTCACCAGGCAATTCTTGTGCTGGTGGATGTACTCGATCGGATCCTCAATCGTCAGGATGTGCTCGTGACGCTCCGAATTGATCTTGTCCAGCATCGCCGCCAGCGTCGTCGACTTACCGCTGCCGGTGGGGCCGGTGACCAGCACGAGCCCGCGCGGGCGGTCGGCCAGGGTCGCCAGCACGGACGGCAGGCCGAGTTCGCCGAACGTCCGGATCTTTTCCGGGATCAACCGGTACACGGCGCCGACCGCGCCGCGCTGGTTGAAGACGTTGCAGCGGAAGCGCGCACCGATGGCCGTGATGCCGAACGAGAAGTCGAGCTCCATCGTCTCTTCGAACCGCTTCTTCTGCGAGTCGGTGAGGACGCTGTAGACGAGCTGCTTGGTGTCGGCGGGCGAGAGTTCGGGCAGCTGAAGGCGCGTCAGGCGCCCATCGACGCGAACCTGCGGCGGCGTGGCGGTGGCGATGTGCAGGTCGGAGCCGTTCATCTCCACCAGCAGCGTCAGCAGTTCAGGCAGTGTGGCCATTTACTTCACTGTTTCGCGCACGACTTCTTCGATCGACGTGAGGCCGTCCTTCACTTTGCGGAGACCGCTCATGCGCAGCGTGATCATGCCTTCGTCGATCGCCTTGCGCCGCAACTCGAGCCCCGAGGCGCCGACCAGAATCAGCTCGCGCAACTCGTCGCCGATTTCCATCACTTCGTACAAACCGACGCGGCCCTTGTAGCCTGTCGTATTGCACTTGTCGCAGCCGGCGCCCTTCATGGGCGTCACCTCGTTGGCGTCTTCTGCGGTGAAGCCGGCCTGCATCAGCGCTTCGGGCGACTGCGGGTTCGGCTCCTTGCAGTTGAGACAGACCTTACGCACCAGCCGCTGGGCGCAGATGAGATGCACCGAACTCGCCACGAGAAAAGGCTCGATGCCCATATTCATCAGACGGTTGATCGTGCTGGGCGCGTCGTTGGTGTGCAGCGTGGACAGCACGAGGTGTCCGGTGAGCGCCGCCTTCACTGCGATTTCCGCAGTCTCGAAGTCGCGGATTTCGCCGACCAGGATGATGTTCGGATCCTGACGCAGGAACGAGCGCAACGCCGCGGCGAAGTTGAGGCCGATATTCTCCCGGACCTGGACCTGGTTCACGCCGGCGAGGTTGAACTCGACCGGGTCCTCGGCGGTCATGATGTTGGTCTCGGGCGTGTTGATCTTCGAGATCGACGAATAGAGCGTGTTCGTCTTGCCGCTGCCGGTCGGGCCGGTGACGAGCACCATGCCCCACGGACGCTGAATCGCGAGCTCGAACTTGGCGAGCGACTCCGGCTCGAAGCCGAGGCGCGTCATGTCGAGCATCAACTTGTCCTTGTCGAGGAGACGAAGGACGATCTTTTCGCCGAACAGCGTCGGTAGCACCGACACGCGAAAATCGATCTCCTTGGGCTCGCCGCTCTCGTTGTAGCGGATCTTGATGCGGCCGTCCTGCGGCAGGCGCTTCTCGGCGATGTCGAGCTTCGCCATGATCTTCACGCGCGAGACGATGGCGTCGCGATACTTCATCGGCGGCGCCATGATGTTGTAGAGGATGCCGTCGATGCGGTACCGGACGCGCAACTCCTTCTCGTACGGCTCGATGTGAATGTCGCTGGCGCCCTTCTGAATGGCGGACATCAGCACGACGTTCACGAGCCGGACGACGGGGGCGTCCTCACCTTGCTTGGCGAGCGCTTCGGCGCTGATCTCCTGCAGCTCGTCGAGCACCTCGACATCGTCCGCACCGCTGCCGAGGGTGTTCTGAAGTTCCTCCAGGCCGCGGCTGGCCATCTCGAGCGTGCTGCCGGTCACCGCCTGCGAGCCGGGCTTCCCGCCCTTGCCGCCGGGGCCCGCGGCGCCGCCCTTGCCGCTCGGGTAGTACTTTTCAATCGCGTCGGTGATCGCCACTTCCGAGGCGACGACGGGCTCCACCGTGTAGCCCGTCATGAACTTGATGTCGTCCATCGCGAAGACGTTGGTCGGATCCGTCATCGCGATCGTGAGCGTGCTGCCCGAGCGGCTCAGCGGGATAATCTGGTATTTGCGCGCGGTCTCGGTGGGAACGAGCTTGACGATCGTGAGATCAATCTTGAACTGCGAGAGGTTGATGGCCGGAACGCCGTACTGCTTGCTGAGGAGCGCCGTGATCTGCTCGTCCTTGACGAACCCCATTTTGACGAGGTTGTAGCCGAGCTTTCCCCCATTGGACTTCTGCTGCGTCAGCGCTTGCTGAAGCTGCTCGGGCGTGATCAGTTTCTCCTTGAGAAGGAGTTCACCAATGCGGACGGCCATAGAACTCTAAAGTCTAGTCAACGTGACAAAATATGTCAAAAGTGACCTAAAACGTCACTCTTAAGGCAACTCCCCAACCGCGGCGACTCTCATCCGAGCCTCCCGTAACCTGGCCATCGGCATACATTCCTTTCTTCAACGCGGCGCTCAGTCCGCCGCTGAACCCTGTCCGCGGGCTGCCGATTGTGTTCGCGCTGATCCCGCCGCGAACACCGAACGTGCGCGCGGACGTCCACAGCTCAGCTCCCGCCGCGACATGACGCTCGTCACCCAACACCGTCTGCGTGCGGGTCAAGTCGGCATCGAACGCCAGCGTCGCGCTGCCGATCATGCCGCGCGTCCCCGAACTCAACGCGGCCCCGATGCGGGCCTGTCGCCGCAAAGTGAACGCGTCCGCCCCGCTGCCAAACGCGGGCTGGGTGACGTTATGCACCGTCAGGCCGATCCGCGCGCGACCGATCGTCGCCATCGCGCCGACGTCAAGCCCCACGTGCGTCTCTTTCGCCGCATCGATACCTGTCGCCGCATCGAGCGACGCGGTGCTCGCCGGCTGCACTTGCGATGCGGCGCCCGAGGACACCAGCGTGAACGTCGATCCGATCACCAGGTGGTTTCCGAGGGACTGGCCCACGGTCGCGCCATACCGGTCGAGCAGCATGGAGCGAAGGCGTACGTCCACCGCTCCCCCATCTTGTCGGACGCCGCCGGTCGTCCCTGTAGAGGTTTGCAGCTGTATTTCGCTGACCCGCATGCGGTAATAGCTCAGGCCGAGGGCGGGATAGGCGATGGCGAACCCTCGCGTGTCCGAACGCCAGGCGTTTTGAAGCGCGCCGGTAGCGGTGCGGTCCAGGGAGGGTTCCCGACTAGTACCGGCTTCGAGGAGGGCGTTGAAGTAGGCGCCACCGGCCAGGCCGGCCGGATTCCACCACGACGCGGTCGCATCGTCAGCGACCGCGGTGAAGGCGCCACCCATGCCCTGTGCGCGGGCGCCGATGGTCTCGTTGCCCTGCGCGCGCGCGTCGCGCACGAAGAGCCCCACAGAAAAGAAGGACGCAAAGAAAACCAGACAAACCGGGGGCCAGGAGGCGATGCGCATGCCTCTTACCTTACCCTGTGTGTCCTCTGTTTCCCGTGCGTCCCTTGTAGTACGCGCCGAAGGGGGCTGGGCGCCGTGTTAGCCGACGAGCACTGCCGCCGCAACCACCGTGGTCCAGAGGCCTTTTTTATCGCCCACGGCGCTCTGGGTGACGTTCTGGACATGCACGATCTCGTTGGACAGCCGGTAGACTTCCTTCTTTTCATCCCAGCTCTTGTCGGGATCGAAGTCGAGTCCAAGGGTCGTGGCGAGCATCTCGGCGGCGAGTTCTTCGGCGTAGTCGCCGGCGATGTCCTCGCTCTCGCCGAAGCTGTGGTGCTCCGACAGGTAACCGTAGAGTTCCCGGTCGCGCGGAATGGCCACGCCGACCGTGGCGGCGATCAGCCGGTGCGGCTCCCGTGTGGCCGCCTCAGACATGACGACGAAGGTGACTTGGCCGGGCTCGAGGCGCTTGGCGCCCTGGGCGCGCGAGAGGATCTTGCAGTTCGGCGGAAAGATGCTCGACACGCGCACGAGGTTGCACGCGGCGATGCCGGCCGAGCGCAACGCGAGTTCGAACGACGTCAGCTTTTCGCGGTGCTTGCCGACACCTTTCGTGAAAAACATCTCTTTGGGGACGAATCCGACCACTTCACGCTCCTTATATCGCAGGGATCTTGCATGGTAAACACCCGCATTCCCACTGTCAAGGGAACGGCGCCTATGATAACTTAGCACCCATAACCATTAGTTCACCTAATCCACTGCGGCACGCGATGACCCGCGTTCAGGCGCGCGACACCGCGCGCGAGATTCTCGAAATCATTCCGCTCGTGATGCGGACCGTGGCCGCCGAATTGCGCGCGGCCGGAGAAATGCCGGCGCCGGCGCATTTCGGGCTGCTGTCGGTCCTCAGCGTGCGGCCCCGGATGCTCAGCGACCTCGCGTCGCTGCAGGGGGTCAGCCTGCCGACGATGTCGAACTCGATCAGCGCAATGGTCGAGCGCGGCTGGGTGCGCCGCGAGGCGCCCGAGGGCGATCGGCGCGTCGTGATGATTGACGTGACGCCGGGAGGCCGCGCGGCGCTGGAGCGCGTCACGCGCTGCGCCGAAGCGCACCTGGCGGACGTCCTGGCGCCGCTCGATCTGGTCGCCCGGCGAAAGCTCCAGGGAGGACTCGGGGTCCTCCGGAAGGTGTTCGCGGCGGCGCCCGCATCGGGGGCACGCAAGAATCATCGAACACCAGCGAAGCGATAGTCGTATCTATCCAAGACAGAAAAGGGATCCCATGACGCAGACCCAAACGGCCGAATCGGCGGCGGCGACAACGGAGGCGCAAAGTCTGCCTGCGCGCTTTGCGGGCGTCCTGTTCACCCCTCGGGCCACCTACGCCGCGGTGGCGGCGCACCCGCGATGGCTCGGCATCTTCCTCACGGTGTTTCTGATCACCGCCTCGGCGTCCACGGCGCTGCTGTCGACCGACATCGGGCGCAACGCGGTCCTCGACCAGCAGATTTCCTCGTCGGAGTCCTACGGCCGGCATGTCACCCAGGCGCAGATCGATCAGATGGAGAAGTTCGCGCCGTACTACGCCTACTTCGCCCCGGTCATCCAGCTGTTCGGACTCTCCATCGGCTGCCTCCTCGTCTCCGGTATCGCGTTCGCGGTGTTCAACGCGGCGCTCGGCGGCGACGCCACATTCAAACAGGTATTCGCCATCGTGGCGCACTCGGGCGCGGTGCTGGCGGTACTCGGATTATTCACGACGCCACTCGCGTACGTGCGCGAATCACTGTCGAGCGCCACGAATCTCGCCGTGTTTCTTCCGTTTCTCGACGAAAGTTCGTTCGCCGCGCGCCTGCTCGGTTCGATCGATTTGATCTACATCTGGTGGATGCTCAGCATCTCGATTGGGCTGGGCGTCCTCTACCGCAAGCGTACCGGGCCGATCGCGACCACCCTGCTCGTCATCTATGTGGCGATCGGAGTGATCATCGCGGCCATCAAAACGGCCTCCACAGGAGTCTAGATGTCGCGTAAGAACGTATTCATTGCGATCGGAGTGTTCCTGCTCGGCGCGGCTGTGGTTGGCGCCAACCTGTACTTCAAGAAGGACAAGGGCCTCTCCGTCACCACCGACGTCATCAAGACGCGGGACCTCGAGGCCATCGTCTCGGCGTCTGGCAAGATTCAGCCGAAGCGCCTGGTGAACATCAGCGCGGAAACCTCGGGCCGCGTCGTCGATCTCGCCGTCAATGAAGGCGACCGGATTACGAAGGGCCAGTTCCTGCTCCAGATCGATCCGAAGTCGCTGCGCACCCGCGTCGAGGGCAACAGCGCGTCGTTGCGGTCGGCTGAAGCCTCGCTCGAGCAGCTGCGCCAGTCGGTCGAGACCTCGCGCGTCCAGATCGAACAGGCGCAACAGAGCCTCTCGCGCCAGCGCAACCTCTGGGCACAGCAGCTGACGACGAGGGAAGCGCTGGACAGGGCCGAGAACGACCTCAAGACGGCGCAGTCGGCGCTGCAGGAGCGCGAGAAGACGGTCAACGCGCAGTCGAGCCGCATCGGCCAGGAGAAAGCCACGCTCGACAGCGCGCGCTACGACCTCACCAAGGTCCGGATGGAGTCGCCGATCGACGGCATCGTGACGCGCCGCAACATCCAGCAGGGCGAAACCGCCGTCATCGGCACGATGAACAATGCCGGTACGGTGCTGCTGCAGCTCGCCGACATGTCGGTCATCCAGGCCGAGGTCGAGGTCGACGAGACCAACATCCCGAACGTGCAGCTGGGACAACGGGCGAAGATCACCATCGATGCCCTGCCCGACCGCACGTTCAAGGGCCACGTCAGCGAGATCGGCAACAGCCCGATCCAGGCCACGGCTGCCGCGGCGGGCACGCAGGCGACCAACTTCAAGGTCGTCGTGATCCTCGACGAAGTGGTGCCGGAGGTGCGACCGGGATTCACCTGCACGGCCGACATCACGACGGCGACGCGCAAAGATGCGGTCAGCGTCCCGATTCCCGCCGTCGCGGTGCGTGAGCTGATCTACGACGCGAGCGGACAGGTCGTGAAGGAACCGAAGACCGACAAGAAGCGCCGCGCCGCCGAACCGGCGGCGGCCACCGCGAGCAGCGACCTTAAGCCGGGCCAGACGCGCAAGGAAGTCGAGGGCGTCTTCGCGGTGC
>JAYVMG010000108.1:0-12859 GCA_043759095.1 Acidobacteriota bacterium
GCGCTGATCATGCTCGAGCCGTCGTTCTCGAGTGCGGCCACGCGCAGCGCCGGTTTCAATCCGCCAGAGACGCGCAAGCCCGGCTGGAACGCCACCGCCACGATCGTGCTCGCGGTCGCGATGATCTCGGCCGGTCTGCTCGCGCGCAGCGTGCATCCGCTGCCGGGGCTGCTGGTCGCCTACGGCCGCTATGCGGCGACGCGCATCGGTCAGGCGAACATCATCTATGTCGGCGAGGGGTTGAACGCCTCGGTCGCCGTGTCGGAGCTGTCCAACGGCGTGCGCAACTATCACAACGCCGCAAGGTGCAGGCGTCCAGCGAGCCGCAGGACATGCGGCTGCAGCGCATGCTCGGTCACCTGACCACGCTGATCCCGCCGCAGGCGAAGAAGGTGCTGGTCATCGGCTGTGGTGCGGGCGTCACCGCCGGCGCCGTGTCCGTCGATCCCGTCGTCGAGCACGAGACGATTGCCGAGATCGAACCGCTCGTCCCGCGCGTGGTCTCCACCTATTTCGCCGAACACAACTTCGACGTCGTCCGCAATCCGAAGGTCCACGTGCGGATCGACGATGCGCGGCATTTCGTCGAGACGACGCGCGAGAAGTTCGACGCGATCACGTCGGATCCGCTGGACCCGTGGGTGAAAGGCGCGGCGATGCTCTACACCGTCGAGTTCTTCCAGATGGCGAAAGATCACCTGAACGAAGGGGGCGTCGTCACGCTGTTCGTGCAGTTGTACGAGAGCAACATGGAAGCGGTGAAGAGCGAGATCGGCACGTTCCTGGAGGTGTTCCCGAACGGCGTCGTGTGGGGCAACACGAACGAAGGGAAGGGGTACGACCTCGTCCTGCTCGGTCAGAAGGGGACGACGAAGATTGATGTGGACGCGATCCAGGCGAAGTTGAATCGGCCGGAGTACGCGCCGATGGCGAAGTCGCTGCGCGAGATCGGGATGAACTCCGCGATTGATCTGTTCTCGACCTACGCCGGCCGCAAGCCTGACCTCGAGCCGTGGCTGCGCGACGCGGTGCTCAACCGCGACAAGAACCTGCGCCTGCAGTATCTCGCCGGCCTTGGGCTGAACCTGTATCAGGCCGACGTCATCTATGCCGACATGCTGCGCCACGTGAACACGATCCCCGAGGATCTGTTCATCGGATCGGATGCGACGAAGCAGCAGCTGTTCTCCGCGATCACGAGAGCCCAGGGTCGATAGCGCACGGCGATCAACGCAGAGACAGCAGAGATCGCAGAGCAAAACGTAGCGGTGCGATCCGAACACGTCACGACGGTCGCCGGACCGAGGATGCGTACGTTTACTGGATCCGGCGATATATCGTCTTTCACAAGAAGGTCCATCCGTCGACAACACTATTCCGGGTCGCGACACATTTGCTCGAGGACGGGTACGACATTCGCACGGTGCAGGAGTTGCTCGGCCATTTTGATGTCCGCGGCCAACCGCGCTGGAATCCACCGGGAGTTTCCATCTCGAATTGATTGGCGATACGACAGGTGCCGCCTCTGGTCTCTGCACCGGCGACGGCCGTTCACTGCAGCCGGCCCGCGGCGAACCACGCCGTCTGCGGCCAACCGACGCGAGCTGGCGGTGTCAGAGGGTCCGGCAAGTCTTTCATTGCCAAGACACAGCGACGCGAACTGTCATGAAGGGGATTCCGACGTTGGCCGCGAGCGCGGTGCTGCGAATGCTGGCGCGCGGCGCATCGGCGTTGTCGGGCATCTGATTCACATCAGGGGCGTTGCAACGTTTTCCAGCCATGTTCCTGTCAGGCGTTGGCCGCCAACGGCGCAGGGCCCACACGCTGCCGGCGGCCACAGCCCAGCAAGGGGCTCGCCGTGACGGGTTGTGCCTTGATTTTCGGGGGCTTTGGCGCAAGACTGCACGGGCAGTGTCCCGCGATGGCTGCGAGCGGGTCCTCGCGGTCCACTCAGTAAGAAGTTAGACCGCGATTCGATGCATGAGTACTTCGCAAGTTACTGAGCTCGAGCGAATTAAGATTGTCCTCGCGTGGGAGGCTGAGATGAATCTGTTCATGCCTGCAATGGCTGGAGTGGGACTCACGGTCCTGCTTGTTCAACCCGTTATCGAACGCCCCATGGAGATCAAGGTGTTCACCACCAGGGCGATCGCGACCGTGCTGGACAAGGTAGGCCCGGAATTCGAGCGTGCAACTGGCCACAAGCTCAGTGTCACCACCGATATCGCTATCAAGATGGTGCGGCGAATCCAGGCCGGTGAGCCGTTTGACTTTCTGGTTGCTGCGCCGGAGCAGATCGACGGGCTGATCAGGAATGGCAAGATCACAGCCGACACGCGCACCAATCTCGCACGATCGGGCATCGGCGTTGAGGTGCGTGCAGGTGCTCGCAAGCCCGACATCAGTTCTGTCGAGGCATTCAAGCGCGCACTGCTCAATGCGAAATCGATCGCATATCTCAGGGAGGGTCAGAGCGGCGTTTATCTTGCCGCCATGATCGAGCGACTCGGGCTCGCCGAAGCTCTCAACCCCAAGGTGACGCGGCCGGAGTCGGATATCGTATCGGAGCTTGTCGCAAAAGGCGAAGTCGAGCTCGGTATGGTCGTCGTCACGCAGATCCTGACGACGCCGGGTGTCACGCTCGTCGGCTTGCTCCCGCCTGAATTGCAGTCGTACGTCGTGTTCGCCGCCGGCGTCAGCACCAACTCACGAGCCTCGAGTGCGGCCAAAGACCTAATCAAGTTCCTGACCGGGCCATCGGCTATCACCGTGATGAAATCGCAGGGTATGGAGCCGTGGTCCGAGGTCTCACGGTGAGGGTGTTCCGGTGCCGAGATGCGCCGGCTAACAGCGCATGCACCAGACGGCACGCTGGCATAGAAACAGGAGCGCGCCGCTGGTGATGCGCAGGCGTTGGGCAGATAGATTCAACGGATCGTCAATCAGTCCTGACAGGGGATCGAGGACTTCGAAACAGTAGAGCAAGTCTTGGATGTGCACCTTGCTTCGCTCGGCAAGCCCGTGACGATGAACGCGCGAATCGAGAAGCCGTGACCGTCCACCGTGGGACAACAAAATGGAGCCGACGCGCCAGACCGGCTGTGCGATCATGTCGGCGCGGCGCGCGGCTCATTTTGAGCGTTGGGCTGAACAGGTGTTGCAGAATCTGCACGCGGTCGGCGTCGCCGGATTGCAGATCCTGCAGCCCTCCACGATTGATCTCCAGCTGTCCTTGAACAGATTCGAGTCGTGGTTACAGCCCGGCGTCCGACGATGGTAGGATCGATCCGAGACCGCCATGGATATCGAAACTGCGGAAGTCGTCGACACGCTTAGAGCCGATATTCATCGGGTCGAGACGGCTCTGGCCGGCAAGATGGCCAGTGTCGAGAGTTCGCTGACTGTACGGATCGAGAACGTCGAGCGTGAGGTCGTCCGCGTCGAGACGTCGCTTGGCGCCAAGATCGAGCACGCCGAGACATCACTGGCCACCAAGATGCGTCATACCGACATCCGCATTGAGAGCATGCACGACGACATTCGTCTTCTTGCCGAAAACCTCGCGTCGCTGGGCGTTCAGATGATCTCTCTTCGCAGATAGGTCGCGTATCTGCGGTCTCGATCCCTTCCTCTTCGCACCAGCTGGTTGGCCCTTCGCGATTTCGTGGCGGGCGGCATCGACGCGATTCATACCTTCGCGTCCGATTCTGACGTCACGCGCTTCATGTGTCATGGCGTCCGCACGGTCATGGGTCCGACGATAATGTCGTCTCCTCCACTGTTTGAACGGGTGTATGCTGCCCGCCAGCGCACGCCCGGCCCTTCGATCCCGATTCAGGAGGAGCGCAGATGCCTTCAGTGAAACGTCTCCCGGCGTTCGTGTTGTTCCTGCTCCTTGGGAGCGCCGGCATCTCCGATGCGCAGACGTTTCGCGGCGGCATCTCCGGGCGCGTCGCCGACTCGAGCGGCGCGGTCCTGCCTGGCGTGACCGTGACGGCCACCAACGACGCGACGGGCGTCACGAGGACGACGGTCACGTCTGCCGGCGGTGACTTCTCTGTGCCGGACCTCCAGCTCGGCACGTACACGATCGAAGCCACACTGCAGGGGTTCCAGACGCTGCGGACGAAATTGGAAGTGTCTGTTTCCCAGGTTGCCTCCGTCGAACTGAAGATGGGGCTGTCGCAGGTGGCCGAGACGATCAACGTCACCGCGTCTGCGCTGTTGCTCGACACGGTGTCCACCGCGCTCAGCAACGTCGTCCGCCCCAAGCAGGTGCAGGATCTGCCGCTCAACGGACGCGACTTCCGGGGGATGATGCAGCTTGCGCCCGGCGTGGCGGGCACGTCGGTGAACGGCGTGCGCGGGCGCGGCAACAACTTCCAGATCGACGGCGCCGACAACAACGACGCGTTCCAGAATGCGGCGGCGGTCAACCAGGGCGGCGTCTCGGGCATCGCCGGCACGCTGCTGCCGATCGAAGCCATCGACCAGTTCTCCGTGCAGTCGGGCGGGCAGGCCGAAATGGGGCGCAACGCCGGCTCCACGGTGAACCTCGTGATCAAGTCGGGCACCAACGACCTGCACGGGAGCGCCTTCTACTTCAACCGGCATGAAGCGTTGTCGGCGAACTCACCGGTGGCGGTGCCCGGCACGGCGAAGCGGGAGATTCGCAACAACCAGTTCGGATTCTCGCTCGGCGGTCCGATCGTGCATGGCAAGACGTTCTTCTTCTCGACCCTCGAGATCCAGCAGCTGAACGCGGGCAATGCGATCCCGACGACCGTGCCGTCGGATGCCTGGGTGACGAGCGCGACGCAGCTGTTGAACCAGTTCAACGTGCCGGTCAATCCCGTCTCGACGAACATGCTGGCGCTGTGGCCGCAGAGCAGCCGCACGGGTGCGGCGATTGCGTCGAACTTCGTGAGCACGGATGCGAACACCTACAGCAGCGCCAACGGGATCGCGAAGGTCGACCACAACTTCAATTCGGTCCACAGCATTTCGGCGCGCTACTTCGCCGGCGGCGGCGACCAGGTCGCCCAGACCAACTCGCCGTATCTCGCGTACTTTCAGGCGGTGCCGAGCCGCATGCACAACGTGTCCGTGGTGACGACGAGCGTCCTGAGCTCGCACCTCGTGAACCAGCTGGTCGTCGGCTACAACTACTTCAAGCAGACGTTCAACTCGAACGATTTCTCCGCAAATCCGCTGGCCATGGGCTTCAATACCGGCGTGACGGATCCCGATCTGGCCGGGCCGCCCAACGTCACCATCAACGGGTTTGCGGCGGTGGGCGGCACGCAGCCGCTGGGGCGCATCGACAAGACGATCCACTTCACGAACAACATGTCGTACGCCGCCGGCGCGCATCAGCTGAAGTTCGGCGGGGAAGCGCGCATGGCCGGGCTACTGGTCTTCTACGATAGCAATAAGCGCGGCACGTTCACCTACGACGGCACCGTGGGACCGTGGGCGTCACTGCCGACGCCGCAGGCGAGCGCGTCGCTGAAGTCGCTGGCCGATTTCATGGCCGGCAGCTACGCGACCGGCATCATCGTCCGCGGCAACACGCGCCACGACTATTTCCAGAACTCGTTTGATCTGTACTTCCAGGACGCATGGTCCGTCTCGCCGAAGGTGTCGGTGAATTTTGGTGCGCGCTACACCTATCCAGGCGTGCTCGGCGCCAGCGACGCGAAGCTCACGAATTTCCTGCCCGACAAAGGCATGGTGTCCACCGACACGCTGTATCCCGCGCAGAAAGACGCGATCTCGCCGCGCGTCGGGATCACGTGGGTGCCGTCGGACAGCCGCAAGACCGTGCTCCGCGCCGGCTACGGTCTCTTCTACGACATGTTCGCGGTGGCCTTCTTCACGGCCAACACCGGCTTCGCCAACGGCGGCGCGCTCGGCGTCGGCAACAACCCGGGCGGCGAGACGCCGGTGTTCTCGCTCACGCAGCGCCGGTTGACCGTGGCGAACAACGTGCCGATTTTCGGCGCGACCCCACAGCCGCCCTACGGCGCGTTTGCCGTGAGCCAGGACTTGAAGCTGCCGTATGTCGTCAACTTCAACGTCAACGTCGAGCAGCAGCTCGGCCCCTCCACCATTGCGCAGATCGGATACGTCGGCACGCGCGGCCATCGCCTGGCGCTGATGCGCGACATCAACGCGGCGACGCCCGGTGCGACGTTGTCGCAGGCGCGGCGGCCGTACGCCACGCGCTATCCGGATCTGGCCGCCATCAACGAGCTCGAGTCGATCGGCCGCTCGGAATACAACTCGCTGCAGATGTCGCTGATTCAAAGCGCCTGGCACGGTGTCTCCGGACGTTTGAACTACACGCTGTCGCACGCCATGGACAACGGCTCTGAGGCGCGCAACACGCTGCCGATGATCCAGAACAACATCGACGCCGACTGGGGCAACGCCGCCTTCGACATCCGCCACGTGCTGACGGCCGGCTTCACCTACAACCTCCCCGCGTGGGGCGCCGGCCGTTTCGGCGACGGCTGGCAGGTCAACACGATCGCGACCTTCCAGAGCGGGACGCCGTTCACGATCACGACTGGCACCGACGCCAGCGGCACCGGCGTCCGTTCCGATCGCCCGAACCTTGTCGGCGATCCCTACGCCGGCATCGTGCAGCCGACCACCACGCCGTTGTCCGTGCAGTACTTCAACCCGGCGGCGTTCGCGGCGCCGGCGGCCGGCACGTTTGGGAATCTCGAGCGCAACGCGCTGTACGGCCCGGGGTTCCAGAGCGTCGACCTGTCGGTGTTCAAGACGACAAAGTTGAGCGGCGGTGCGTCGGTGCAGCTGCGTCTCGAATGCTTCAACGTCTTCAACACGATCAACTGGGCGAATCCGGGCGCGTCCCTGTCGAGTTCGACGACCTTTGGGCTCATCACGAACACGCGCAACGCCAACAGCGCACCGGGCATCGGCGCCGGTGAACCGCGCAACGTGCAGCTGGCGATGAAGTTCCTCTTCTGAGGGCGACAATGATCCGAGCATCGATTGTGGCGATCGTGGCGGTACTGGCGGCGCCGTTCGTGGCGGGCGCGCTGCCTGGCGTGTTTGCACAACAGGCGCGCGTGGACGCGAGCCTCTACGCCGGCCTGCGCTGGCGCATGATCGGACCCTTCCGCGGCGGTCGCGTGAACGGGGTCAGCGGCGTGCCGGGCCAGCCGAACACGTTCTACATGGGCTCGGTCGGCGGCGGCGTGTGGAAGACGACAAACGCCGGGCGGACCTGGCTGCCGATCTTCGATTCGCAGCCGGTGGCGTCGATTGGCTCCGTCGCCGTCGCTTATTCGAATCCGAACATCGTCTACGTCGGCACCGGCGAAGGCGACATGCGGTCGCAGATTTCGTACGGCAACGGGATGTACAAGTCCACCGATGCCGGCAGGACCTGGGCGCACATCGGTCTCGACGACACACGGCAGATCGGTCGCGTGGCCGTCGATCCGAAGAATCCCGATGTCGTGTTCGTCGCGGCGATCGGTCACGCCTACGGCGGCAACCCGGACCGCGGCGTTTATCGCACGCGAGACGGCGGCGCGACGTGGCAGAAGGTGTTGTTCAAGGGCAATGACGTCGGCGCGGTCGACGTCACTATCGATCCCTCGAACTCGCAGACGATCTACGCCTCGCTCTGGAATACCCGGCGTCCGCCGTGGAGCATCTATCCGCCGTCGTACGGCCCCGGCAGTGGCCTCTACAAATCGACTGACGGCGGCGCCAACTGGAATCCGCTGACCAACGGGTTGCCCACCGAAGGCCTGGGACGCATTGGCGTCGCGGTCGCGCCCTCGAACACGCGCCGCGTCTACGCCATCGTCGATGCGAAAGAAGGCGGCCTCTTTCGATCCGATGATGCGGGTACGACGTTCGCGAAAGTGTCTGGCGACGCGCGCATCTGGGGACGCGGCTGGTACTTCGGCAAGGTCGTCGTCGATCCGAAAGATCCGGATCTCGTCTACTCGTCGAACACCGGCGTCTACCGGTCGCGCGACGGCGGCAAGACGTTCGGCGAGCCGTTCAAGGGATCGCCGGGAGGCGACGACTATCACCAGCTGTGGATCAATCCAGACGAAGGCAACCTGATGATCCTCGGCGGTGACCAGGGCGCGGTGATCAGCGTCGAGGGTCACGCGGAACATCCGACGTGGAGCTCGTGGCTGAATCAGTCGACGGCGCAGATCTATCGCGTTGCGGTGGACAACGCGTTTCCGTACTGGGTGACCGGGGCGCAGCAGGACAGCGGCGCGGTGCGCGTGCGGTCACGTGGCCGGTTCGCCGGGATCACGATGCGCGATTGGGAGCCGCTGTGTGCAGGCGGCGAGAGTGGCTATACCGCGCCAAACCCGCTGAACCCCGACGAGGTGTTCGGCGGCACGGTCGAGAAGTGCAACGTCAACACCGGCAAGGTCGATCAGATTTCTCCGGAAGTCGATCTGCCGACGCCGGCACGGCACACATGGACGCTGCCGCTCGTGTTCTCGCCGGCGGATCAGCACGCGCTATATTTCAGCGATCAGTACCTCTTCAAAACCACTGACGGCGGCAAGAGCTGGGCGCGGATCAGCGAGGACATGACCCGCGAAAATCCTGGCGTGCCGCCAAACCTCGACGCGGCCACCGCGGCGGACGTGCCGCCGCAATCCAAGCGGCTCGGCGTCATCTACACGATTGCGCCGTCGCCGGTCCGCGCGCCGCTCCTCTGGATCGGCACCGACGACGGCTACGTCCACGTCACGCCGGACGATGGGAAGACGTGGCAGAACGTGACGCCGCCCGGGGTGAACGCGTGGAGCAAGGTGACGATGCTCGAAGCGTCGCATTTCGACGCGAACGAAGCGTACGCCGCGGTCGATCGTCATCGCCTCGAGGACTACGATCCGTACATCTATCGCACGAAGGACGCCGGCAAGACGTGGCAGAAAATTACGACGGGCCTGCCCGCCGCGGTCTACATGCAGACGATCAAGGAGGATCCGAAGCGTCGCGGCCTGCTCGTTGCGGGCACAGAACTGGGGGTATTCGTCTCGTTCAACGACGGCGACAACTGGGAGTCGCTGCAGCTCAACCTGCCGCCGTCCTCGATGCGCGACCTCGCCTTTCACGACAACGATCTGATCCTCGGAACGCACGGGAGAGGGATCTGGGTGCTGGACGACATCAGCGTGCTTCGTCAGGCGAGTGCGGACGTCGCGAGCGCTGCCGCGCATCTGTTCAAGCCGGCCGATGCGTTCATCCTGCCGCCGGGGACGGACGAAGGGACGCCGACCCAGAAGGATGAGGCGGAGGCGGAGAACCCGCCCAACGGCGCGATCATCGATTACTACCTCACGTCGGCCGTCAGCGGTCCGGTGACGCTCGAGATTCTCGACAGCCGCGGCGCGGTGGTGCGTCACTACTCGAGCAGCGATCCGGCGCTGGCCGTGAACGTCAACACACTGGCGGTGAATCTTGTGTGGTCGCGACCCGCCGAGGCGCTGCCGGCGGCGGTAGGCGCGCATCGCTGGGTCTGGGACTTCCGGCCGGATTCGCCGGCGGGTGGACGCGGCCGTGGCGGACGAGGGAGCGGTGGTGGAGGCGGTGGCGGTCGCGGCGGCTTGCCGCCCGTCGCGCCGGGAGGTTTCTCCGTGAAGCTGACCGTCAACGGTCAGAGCTACACGCAGCCGCTGACCGTTAAGCCCGATCCCAGGGACAAGAAGTAGTGCAGGCCTTCAGGTCTGCAATGACCGGTCGCGCCCGTGTCTGAGTTGAGCTGGCGCTGGATTGCGCTGATGGCGACCGTGCCGCCGATCGTCGGGCTGCTGGTCGCGTTCCCGTGCTGGCGTAACAAACAACCGATTCTCGGCAACCTCGCCGGCACGGTGGTGATCTTTTCCTCGGCGCTCGCGATGATTCTGCGCGAGTCGGCCAAGCTCGATCGCATCAGCCGCACATGCATCGACGCCGGCTACTACTGCTTCCCCTCACCGAGCGCCTTCTCGCGGTACGCGATCTACGCCTTCGTCGGGCTGTTCGAAGTGTTCGCGCTGTTCATGATCAGCCTGCGCGTCGAGGAGAAGATCCGGCGCAGCGGCTACGATCCCGAGTGGCGGTGACACCGCAGAACTGAAGTTCTGCGCCACGACAGAAAGTAGCGCAAGCCTTCAGCCTTGCGATGCGAGCGAAAGTGGCGCAAGCCTTCAGGCTTGCGATGCGAGCGAAAGTGGCGCAAGGCTTCAGCCTTACGATGCGAGCGAAAGTGGCGCAAGCCTTCAGGCTTGCGATGCGGCAGACCGCACGCGCCGGATCTCGGCGAGCAGCTGATGCATGTCGATCGGTTTTGACACGTAGCCGTCCATCCCTGCGGCCAGGCAGCGTTCCTGATCGCCGACCATCGCGTTCGCGGTGAGGGCGATGATCGGCAGATGCCCGCCGGTCGCCCGTTCGCGCTCGCGGATCAGCCCGGTCGCTTCGAACCCGTCCATCTCCGGCATCTGAAGGTCCATCAGTGCAAGATCGAAGCGACCCTGATCGAGCGCGTCGAGCGCCGCGCGCCCGTTGACGGCTGTCTGCACGTGATGGCCTTCCTTTTCGAGCAGGCGCACCGCGAGGAAACGGTTCACGACGTTGTCTTCGGCCAGCAGGATACGGAGCTTCGTCCGCGGCGCGTCCGACGCCTCGAGGCCGACAGACGAGGCCGGCGCCGGCTCGACGACTTGCGCGACCGCCTTCGCCCGCACGGTAATTTTCGACGTGAAATGAAACGTCGATCCGTGTCCCGGCTCACTGTCGAGCCAGAGCCGGCCGCCCATCATCTCCACGAGACGGCGCGAAATGGTGAGGCCGAGCCCGGTGCCGCCATGGCTGCGCGCGGTGGAGCCGTCGGCCTGCGTGAACGGTTCGAAAATCGCGGCCTGCCGATCGGGTGGGACCCCGATGCCGGTGTCGGCCACCGACACGTGCAGTGTCGCTTCGCTGCCCGGGTGACCCTCGACATCGAACGTCACCACCACGCGCCCGCGCGCGGTGAACTTCAGCGCGTTGCCGACGAGGTTGATCAACACCTGCTGCAGCCGTAGCCAGTCGCCGGTGAGATGGTCGGGCACGTCCGGTGTTACGTCGTGCCGCAGCGTGAGTCCCTTTTCCGTCGCGCGGAACGAGAGGGTCTTCATGCACCGGTCGACCTGCGCGCGCAGCTCGTAGTCGATCGGCTCGAGCGTCAGGCGTCCGGCTTCGATCTTCGACACGTCGAGGATGTCGTTGATGACGTGCAGCAGCGACTCCGCCGAGGAGCGCACCAGCAGCATCGACTCGCGCTGCTCCGCGGTCAACGTGCTGTCGAGCAACAGTGTGGTGACGCCCATGATGCCGTTCATCGGCGTCCGAATCTCGTGGCTCATGTTGGCGAGGAACTCGCTCTTGGTACGGTTCGATTCCTCGGCCTGCTGCCGCGCGTCCTCGAGTTCATGTGACTGCACCTGCAGCCGCGACACCAGCTCGCGGGCGAGCCGGATCGCCGCCACCATGCGCGCGCGCAGCTGCTCGGCGGTCCGCGCGGTCAGCGAGACGTACAGATTCGCGCCGTACAGGATCAGCAGCTTGAAGGCTTCGGCCGGCCACGAGATCGTCCGGTGCTCGACGAAGGCGAGATACACAATCAGCAGGGCGTAACTGGCGACGGCGACGTGGCTGAATCCGATCGCGCGCTTGAACGTGGTGTTCGTCTGGTCGGCGACCCTGATGTACAGCAGGAAAAAGAGCCAGCTGCCGTCGGCGCCCGTTTTGTAGATCACCCAGACAAAGGCGGGGATGTCGACGGCCAGAAACAGAATGCCGAGGTTGACCTGCGTGATTGCGTCGAAGAAAAAATACAGGAGGGTCCACGACGCGAGGGCGTAGGCGAGCAGCGTCGCACCGATCGTGATCGGCAGCCGCCAGTTGGTGACGCCGGCGGAGAAGACCTCGTGGAAGATGACCAGCAGTGTGAGGATGACGAAGCCCAGAATGCGGAGCTTCGGGATGTCGAAGACGTGAAACTGCCGCTCGCGCATGCGCTTCTCGCGCTCGGTCTTTTCCGGGTCGAGATGGAAGCTCGCTTCCAGCGCGTCAGGCACAGTCCATCATAGCGCCGGGATGCTAGACTCCAACCACCCATGGCCTCAGCTGCCGTCGCTCCGGGTCCGCGCCTCTCGATGCTCGGCTCGATGATCTATCGGCCCGGCCGCGATCCTCTCGTCTTTTTCACCGACATTGCGCGCACGTACGGCGACATCGCCGGCTTCCGCATGGGCGGCGAGCAGATGTTCCTCCTCAACGACCCGCAGCTGGTTCGCGACGTGCTGGTCACGCACAACAAGAACTTCCGGAAGGGCAAGGGCCTCGAGCGATCGAAGCGCGTGCTCGGCGAGGGGCTTCTGACGAGTGAAGGTGCGACGCACCTGCGGCAGCGCCGGCTGATGCAGCCGGCGTTTCATCGCGATCGAATTGCCGGCTACGGCGACACGATGGTGGGGTACGCCGACCGGATGCGCCGCGGGTGGACGGACGGAGCGACGCTGGACATCGCGCGCGAGATGAACCGCCTCACGCTCGCGATCGTCGGCAAGACGCTGTTCGACGCCGACGTCGAATCGCAGGCGGCCGAGGTTGGCGAGGCGCTGACCGGCGTCATGGAATCGTTCTGGATGCTGATGCTGCCGTTCGCCGATTTCCTCGAGCGGCTGCCGGTGCCGAAGCTGCGCCGCGCGCGTCTTCAGCGTGCACGGCTCGACGCGATCATCTACGGCATGATCGCCGACCGCCGGGCCAGCGGCCGCGATCACGGCGACCTCCTCTCGATGTTGCTCTCGGC
>JAYVMG010000109.1:0-4831 GCA_043759095.1 Acidobacteriota bacterium
AGAAGCCGATGATGAGCTCGCGAGGCTCGTCATCCGAATGGTCCGGATCGTCGAAAATGCGCGCTAACGGATCAGCAAACACGGTCAACGCTTCGCCGAACGGCACGCGGTGTTTCTTGAGATTGGCCTTCGCTTTCGCGTCGTCCCATTCGAACTCGAAACTCATCGGAACTGCCCGAGCCTAGCATGTCCTGAGTAGACGGCAGTTCTTCTCTCGCAGCCAACGACGACCGTCACGAGCATCGAGAACCAGCAGCATCTCCAACAGTCGTCGGATCTTAACACCGCGCTCGGCCGAGTGACCTGCCGTGTACCTCCGGTCCATCCCGTTAGAGATGAACCCCTCGACGACGGTAAGGTGAGGGCGAATGGTTCCTGGCCTTCTGCCCGGAGATTCCTGGCGCAAATGGCCAGGGCCTTACCAAAGACGAAGCGCGCGCCAGCCTTGCGGATGCCATCGCGCTGATCCTCGAGGATCGCCGGGAGGATAAACTGCGGGGCGTCCCTCCTGAGGCCGAGCGCGAGACGGTCACCGTGCGGTGAAGCGCAGTTCGCTCTTGAAGCACTTGCGCCAGCACGGATGCGTACTCAAGCGCGAGGATGTTTCGCACAGCAACGTTCTCGCGAACAAGATTTGCCTGAATCTGGGAATTCCAGAGTCCATCGTCCGCGGCTGATCACCGCGTTCGGAGGTTGCGGTAGAAGACCGTCGTGCTGCAGAAGCCGCCCTTCGGAAGCAGCGCGTAGTCCGGAATATCGCCCACGCGCGTCCAGCCCAACCGCTCGTACAGGCGAGCGGCATCGCCGGTGGTGACGGCGTCGAGCACCAACAGAGTCTTCCCGCATTCACGCGCGGTGACTTCAGCGGCGCCCATCAGCGCTGCGCCCAGGCCCTGGCGACGGACACGGCGATGCACCAGCATTTTCGCCAGGTCGGCGCGGTGCGGCTGGTTTTCCGGTAGATCAAAGATCAGCTGCACGGTGCCGCAGATCCCCTGTGCGTCTTCGGCGACCAGCAAGGCGCACTCGCCGGCGGCGACGCCCGTCGCCACTTTGCCCCAGAAGGCCACGGCGCGCTCGCGCGTCAGCGGGTGCATGAAACTGACGGACGCGCCGCCCTCGACGCAGTCCATCAACACGCCGGCGAGTTCGCCGATTTGCGCCTCGTCGACAGCGTGCAGTCGCCGCACGGCTACGTTGGCTGCGGTCATTCGTCCTCCTCGCTGAGTCCCGACTCAACTGCTCCCGATGATCGCATCCGCTTCGATTTCAACCAGCATGTCCGGACTGATCAGCGCGCGGACCTCGACCATCGCTGTCGCCGGGCGAATGGCACCGAACACCTCGCCGTGAGCGCGCCCGATCGACTCCCAGTCTCGCGCGATGTCGACGACGAACATGCGGGTGCGGACGACGTCGGCGAGGCTGGCGCCGGCTTTGGTCAGCGCGGACTCGATGTTCTTCAGCACCTGCGTCGCCTGCGCGTAGGCGTCGCCGACACCCACGATCGAGCCATCCGCGGCGGTCGCCGTCGTACCGGACACCCACACCTGATTGCCGACCCGCACAGCGCGTGAGTAGCCGACGATCGGCTCCCACTTCGCTCCGCTGGAGAAATGCTGGCGCGTCACTGTGGCCTCCTCACGCGGAGCCACTCGCGCTCTTTGGCGTCGAGCGCCTCGTCGTGCGCCCTCGCGGGGCCGATCCATTCCTTCTGGTAGATCGGGTTCTTCTCCAGGATGTCGGCATAGCGCGGAATCGCGGACGGATCCGTGCCGTCGAGGATCTTCAACGTCTGATCGACGGCCGCTGCGGAGAAGGCATTCCAGATCTTCTCGCCGAAGGCAGCAGTGGCCAGGCGCGGCGATCCGATGTAGCCGGGCCAGTCGGACTTCTTCGCCACGTCGAAGCTCTCCTGCGGCGTCTGGCCGGTGACGGCCGGGGCATTCTTGTAGCCGGGCGCGACGAGCTCCGGCTTGAGGTAGAGGATCAGGCTGTGTTCGTCCATCCCGCCGTGCAGTGATGCACCGTCTTCCTTTTTCTCCGCGTCGGTCATCGCCGCGACCATCGCGTTCCCCCAGCCGCTGATCACCGGCACCAGATCCCACAGGTTGATCATCCGGCCGCCGTACGTGTCGTGGAAGTAGTCGCCGGCATCGTCGATCGCGCGAATGTGCAGCGGCGCGCCGTGTACGTGGACGACCATGATCCAGCGGAAGCCTTGATCGCCGAGTTCCGACGCCAGATCCATGAACACCGCGCGCAGCGTCGACGGCCGGACGGTGTAGGTGCCGGGAAACGAAAACTGACCGCCGATCTCATTTGAGCCGGTCGAGCCGAATGGAATCTGCGGAAAGAGCAGCACGGTCCATCCAGGTTTCTTCGCGACGACCGAATGTGCAATCTCCTCGGTCAGGCGATCGCTCAGGATGCCGTCGGTGTAGGCGGGCAGGTAAGGCCCGTGCTCTTCGAGCATCCCGCCGGTCATCAGCACCACTGTCTTCGAGCGGTCGAGCGCGCGAAGTTGAGCCGCGTTCAAGTCGGTCAGCCGCAGGATCTGCGCGCCGGCTGGCGAGGCCCCGCAACACAACAGCAGAACGAGCGATATCAGTCGGCGGCGCATAGATCCCTCAATCGATTACCCAATGACCCAATTCTCCAATTACCCCATCACGTAGACGACGATGTTGACGGCGAACCTGGTGTTGTCTTCGCGGAGGAAGCGCTTGTTGCGCCAATCGTAGTCCCACTCGCAGCCGTAGTCCTTGCTGCTGTAGAGCACGGCCACCCGTCCGCGGCGCTCGACGGCTTTCAGGTACTCGTGCACGATGTTGTCGCCCCAGCCATTGAGTTCGTGCGACGTTTGCGGCGGACCACCTTTGAACGTGAAGAAGCTGCGGTAGAGCGGGTGCGACGCGGGCAGCTTCGCGAGCGGCTCGTCGGGAAATACGACCTTCATCTCCTGCTCGAATGTCTTCGCGTACAGGCCGTTCACATCGTGATTGCAGTCATCGGAGAAGAGCAGGCCGCCGGCATCGGCGAAGCGGCGCAGGTTCTCGCGCTCGGCGCTGCTGAAGCGCACCAGCTTGTGCCCGGTCATGAAGACGAACGGGAACGACAGCAACTCGTTGGACGAGGCCGAGATCACGACTTCCTCCTTGTAGACCGGGATCGAGGTGTACTGGATGATCGAGTCGAGGACGTTGGCGGCCACTTTCGGGTTGTAGTCCCAGTCGCCGGAGTCGTAGCGCAGGCGCGCGAAGACGAATTCCGAGCCTCGAGGCTTGCCGGCACGCTGCTCTGCCAGGACCGGGACGCCACCGGCCGCGACCGTCCAGCCTTCGCGCTTTGCGCTTCGGCCAGGTCTCGCCAGAGCTCCGTCGATAACGAGCGGAGCGGAGGCGGACGCGAACTGCAGGAACTGCCGCCGCGAAATCATATAAAATACCGTTCTCCGTGGAATATCAGATCACGCAATACGAACTCGAGCAAGGCGCGCTCGAGATTCAGTACATCGAAGAATACTTCGGCGAATTCCCGCGCAAGAAGACGGCGGCCGAAATCGTCAATCGCCTCGAGGGGCGGTCGCATCTGATCCTACTCGCGACTGCGCCATTGCCGGACGACCCGGGCTCGGTCGTGCCCGTGTCGTTCAAGGTGGCGCACGAGATCAGCCTGCCCGAGATCGAGCCCAAGCTCGTCGACCTCGTCCACCGCCTCAGCGACAACATCCAGTTTCCCGGCCGTCGGGTGCTCTACACGTGGATCGGCGGCACGCGTCGCGACTGGCGCGGCCAGGGATTTTTCCGCGCGCTCACCGAGCAGCAGGAGCTGTGGGCCATCGAGCACGGCTTCGACGAGATTGTCGTCAAGACCAAGAACAAGTTCTACGACATGCGCGGCACGCTGGATCACCTGCGGTTCGAGGTGGTGCGGTACGAGCGGAACGGCGCCGACAACGCCGAGTCGAAGGTGTACCTCAGCAAGAAACTGCTGCCGGAGATGATCTCCCGGCATCGCAGCAAGAAGGCCGTCATCCAGAGCCCCGTCTAGCGGCGCGGCGATCGTTCTCGGCCTGGTGTCGCTCGTCGCCTGCTACATCCCGGCGCGCCGCGCGTCGCGGGTGGATCCGGTGGTGGCGCTCGCGGAGGAGTAGGGACGTTCGAGATCCACCAGCACGCCGTGTTCGTAGGGTGGATCCCAGTCATTCGTTGTCTGTGCGATCTCGAACCACAGGTCCCACGCGAGATCGAGTTCCGCGTCCGTCATGTCGCCCAGATTCAGATCGTCTTCGCTCAGCATCGACATGGCTGTTACATCTTCTCGGGAGGCCGCTCGGGCAAGAGCGCGTCGGCGAGGCGAACGGCCTCGTCATGCGCCTGACGCAGCGGCAGCGTATCCAACTGCATCCGTCTGAACTCGTTGAGGTAGGCCTCGGCCGCTCGTTGATACGCGCCCAGGCGGGCGCGATCGCGCTGTTGCAGGTCGTCCAGTTCCTGCGCCAGGGCAGCGACGACGGCCGCGCGGCTGGCGCCGGACCTGGCCGCACGCACGCTCGGCCGCGGGGAGACGGCCTCGACCTCGTCGCTGAGCGCCAGGATTCTATCGACATCTGTCGTCCATTCGATTTCGCGATCCGGATCGAGTTGCCGCGCCAACTCGCCGATGACGGCGTAGTCCTTGGCACGTCCGGTCTGTTTGAGGCGAATCAGCGCTTCACGATCGACGACGAGCAGACCCTCGTCGCAGCGCTGCTGAAACATCGGCGCGAGCGCGTCCGGTGGTACGCGTGGTGGTCGCGATACGAAGTCGCATCGAATTCGCCGTCCGG
>JAYVMG010000110.1:0-4827 GCA_043759095.1 Acidobacteriota bacterium
CGCGGCAGGCGGACGGAGGGTCCGGCCGTCACAGGCACGATTCGCTGCTTCGTCGAATAATGCGAGACGTCGGCATGCCGTGGCGCCGAGCCGCCGAACAGCTCGTGAATGGTTTCCGGAAATAACCGCAGGCCGGCGTAGGTCGGGGCGACCTCGAAGCCGCCAGGCGTTCGGCAGATCACGCAGCAGTCGTCGCTCAGGACGAGGTGCCCGCGCCGCGCCAGCGCGGCCGCCAGCGTCGACTTCCCTTGCCCTGTCGCGCCCACGAACGCGGCGGCCATGCCGTCCACGGAGACGACGCTCGCGTGGAGCGCCAGCCGGTCAGGCCCGCCGATGACGAGTGGCAGCACCTGATCCAACAGCAAGTGGGTGAAGGTGTGGGTCGGCGTGTCGGGCAGGCGGTGGCCCAGAATCCGACGCGCGTCGACGCTGACGTGGAAATCCGCGAGGCCGTGGAAGCGGAGCAGATATCCGTCGGGATCCCGCGCCAACGACAGCCACCGCTGCCCGTCCGGCAGGCGCCAGCGATGGAACCAGCGGCGCGGCGCGCGACCAGAGAGCGGATCGCCGCTCACCTTGATCCGCCACGCCTCTCGATCCGCGCCGTCGGGATCAGGGGGACGCAGCTCCCGCAGATCGACGTCGGACGTCAGTGTCAGGCCCGCCCAGTCGTAGCGATACACGTTCAGTGGCTGTATCGTGTCACGACCTCGGCGACGAACGCGGCCGCGGACGCGTGGTCCGCGAACAGGTTGGGGTGCCGATCGCGCACGAGCGCTTCGATGTCGGACAGCGGACACGAGCCGTCGCACAGATCGAGAACGGTCTTCCGCGCGAGGCCCGCCGGCGTCAGGCTCGGCTGAAACGCCGGCCGCATCCGCGCGAGCTCTTCGCGTGAGATCAGCATCCCTTCGAATGTCGACGCGTCGGTCTGGTGCCGAATCGTCTCGCCGGCGTGAGACACCTCGACGCGCCACCGCACGATGAGCGACGCCGGTACGATGAACAGGCCGACGCGGACCGTATCGCCTGCGGTCACCCGCACCGGCTCCCGCAGCGGCAGGAAGACGTTGCGCCGGTTGATGCGGTGCGGCGCGCCAGGCGCATTGGTCAGTATCACGCCCGGAGCGAGGGTCGCCGAGAACCATCCGCCGATTCCGTACATGGTCGACGCGCGCTCAATCGTGAACGCGGCGCGGCCAGACAGCGTCCGCGTCTCGACGCTCGGGTCGAGGACGACGAGATCGGCTGGAGCGGCGAGGATCTCGTCGGTTTGAAGATGGCGCGGATAGCCCGTGCTCCGCGCGATGCGAGCGGCCGGTTCAAATGACAGGCCGCGGATCGGCGCATTCCAGAATGCGACATGCTGCGCCACCTCGCGAGCGTCGACCGGCGCGATCGACAGCGTGAGGCTTTGCGGGATGACGCGTCCTCCAGGTTTCAGAAAGCGCCGCCGCGCGTCGCTCAGCATCTCGATGATGCCGCCGTCGAATCCGAAGTGGCCGGCCGCGTCCGTGACGATGACGTCGACCTGTTCGGGAAGGTGAGCACGCGACGCCAACTCGTTGACGGCGATGATGCGGTCGGCGAGGCCGTTGGCGCGCGCCACTTCGCGCGCGAGCTCTACGATCGGTCCGAGTTCGATGGCGTATACGCGTTGCGCGCCCGCACGGCACGCGAGCAATCCGAGGATGCCGGTGCCGGACGCGAGATCGAGGACAACGTCGCCGGGACGGACCGTCGCGCGCAGCGCGGCGTCAAAGGTATCGAGGCGGGCGGTATCGGCGAGATACTGTCGATGCTCATCGAGAACCAGCGACATGATGTACTACAAACACGTCTTTTTTGCCGTCGGCGATTCCAAAACGGTCGAGCCCTTCGCCATCGTGAGCTTGGCGACGCTCCCGTATTCCGTCAGCGTGGGCGCCGTGTAGGCCTTCAAATGCGGGGATCCTGTCGACGACTGTTCGTTGGGCTTATTCATCATTCCTCCAGAGGAGCAGCACTATTGAATCACGTTTCTGCGGCCATCGCACGCGCCCAATGCTCGACGGCCGCCACCCGCGAGAGCGTGACGGCCATATATCCGAAGCGCAAGTCTCCCGAACGATACAACGTCATCGCACGATCGTAGCGCGCCGCGAGGATGTCTCCAAGAACCCAGCCGGCGCGCTGAGCGCGCATCGCCTCGAACAGGGTGCGTCCGCCCTGGGCCTCGAGCCCTTCGAGCAGCAGACCCGGAGCCCCGGGGCTCGTCGTGCGCTGTGCGACGTCCGGCGGCAGGTACGGGGCCATCGCACGCCGCAGCAGGTCCTTCGCGCACCCATCGCGCCACCGTTGTTCGGCCGGCAGCGCGAGGCCGAAGTCGACGATCCGCCGATCCATGAAGGGGAGCCACATCTCGACGCCGGCTCTCGCGCTCGACCGCTCGATCAGTTCGTGCTGATACACCGACGATCCACTGATCGCCTCGTGCCACGTGTCGTATCGCTCCCACGAGTCGTGTGGCAGATCGATCGTATGGCGGCCCAGACGGCCCCGCAGATCGATCCGCGCCCCGAATGCCGGGTCGATCCACGGAGGGAGGCGGCCTCGCCTCAACACGAGCCGGACGGCGGCCTGGACGGGCGCCGGCAGCAACGGCCAGCACGTGTGCTTGGCGGCCATGGCCCATCCCACGAAGTCTTCGGCCTGTGCATCCTGATGCAGACGATGCACGAACGCACCGAGCTGTCCGTGTCTGACCAGGTCGGCGTAGGCGTCCGGCGACGTCCCCAGCCAGTCGTCGGCCCCTGCTCCGTTCAGGGCCACACGGATTCCGCGCGCGTGCATGGCGTGACGCAGCCGGTCGGTCATCGCTGCCAGCGGAGAGTTCGGCGCGTCGAGGAAGAAGCTGGCCTCTTCGGCGATCTTGCCGGGCGGCAACGGCGTGACCGGGATGGCGGCGGAAAAGATGTTCCATCGGTCGACGACCTGAGACCAGAAGGGGCTCTCGTCGCATTCCCCTGGTATGAGCAGCGAAAATGCCTCGATCCGTGTGGCGGGTACGCGGCGCTCGTGAATGAGCGTGGCCGCGACACCCGTCAGTGATGATGAATCGACGCCGCCGCTCAGCGAGACGCCGATGGCGCCGACAACGCGCAATCGTGCCTCGACCGCGCGATGGATCAGTTCCTGGAGATGCTCGACGTACTCGTCATCGTTCCGGTAGCGGACCTCCGCGCGAAGGTCGGGCGCCCAGTAGCGGCGCAGCCGGATGCCTCCGCGGTCGGCGGTGAGCAGATGCGCAGGCGGAAGCCGGTGGATTCCTTCGAACACGGTATCGTGCGTGCTCGTGACAATCGCGAGGTGCTCGGCCACCATGCCTTCGTTCGGCGCCGGCATGTCGCCCGCGTGCCGTGCGAGGACGCCCGGCTCAGACGCCCAGGCGAAGCTCGCCGACGCCGCTCGATAACAGAAGGGCTTCAACCCCAGCACATCACGCGCGCAGAACACCCGTTGCGCGTCAGCGTCCCAGATCGCGAACGCGAAATCGCCCAGCAGATGCGTCACGCACTCGACGCCGTACCGGCGATAGAGGCGGAGCGCCAGTTCGGCGTCACCGATCGGGCCCGCGTGGGTCTCGCGCAATTGCTGCAGCAACTCGGCGCGGTTGTCGAGGCGGCCGTCGAACGTGATGGCGAGGTGCGCGGCGGCGTCCGCGAATGGCTGACGCTCGACCGCCGATTCAGGCGTGGTGATGAAAGACCCGTGGACGAGTCCAGCGGGGCCATCGATCCAGGTCGACGTGCCATCCGGGGCGCGGTGCCGCATCGCGCCCGCGATGGCGGCGATGGTCACCGGATCGCACGGACGCCCGTCGAAGGACACGAACCCGCCGATGGCGCTCATCCCGGGCCTGCGCGGTGCAGGACCCGTGTGAAATCCTTCTCGGCCAGGAACCAGCCGGCGAATGCCGTCTTGGGATGCATGCCTTCCACGTCGCTCACGCGATGCTCGAGGTCATGCGAGAGGCGAAACAGGATTGCGTCGCCGAAGCCGACGCTTGGCAGCGAGGCGATCGGACGTTCGGTATCCACGTCCCGAATTTCGAAGACACCGCCGTCGTAGACGTCGGCGCTGAGATTGACGCTCATGCCGACGAGGCGGCGCGGGTCTCCGAGGTCGCCGTGCCAATTGTCGTAGTGCTGGCCGGCGAAGCGCCGGTAGACGCGCCCACCGAATGAGCGGATGCCCGTGACGCCGGCCACTTCCTCGACGAGCTGGAATACGCGCGGGTCGTTGGCGAGGAAGTGCAGCAGGCCAGTGCAGACGCCCGACTCGAGCAGCAACTCGGTGGCGAGCGCTCCGTGCGCGAATTCGGCGAAGGCGCCGTGCGCCAGGAGCCTCTGAATCGTTTCGAAGAGCGCCGGCTCCAGAAAGGAATGAAGCTTGACGCACTGTTGACGGTCAAACGCGACTCTGAGCGGCGCCACCGCGTCCGGATCCGCAATCGGTCCGTGGCGCGTCAGCCGCAGAGCGGCCCTCGAAGAGATGTCCGCGGTCACGGGACTGACGGTGTCGTCGCGTCGGCGCGCTCCAACAGTCCTTTCGCGACGAGGTCGTCGAGCAGGCGAAGAAAGTCCTCGCGCAGAATCGCGGGGGCGGCGTCGTATTCATCGTGCAGCGCTGTCAGCGCATCGCCCAGCGTCTGGCTCGATCGGATCGCCTGCCAGAAGCTCGTTCCGACCGCGTCGAGCCCGAAATAGATGCCGGTCTCGAGGTTGAGGAGGATCGTTTCGCCCCCGACCTCTCGCGTGATGACCGCGTCAGGAACACGGGCACGAT
>JAYVMG010000111.1:0-12727 GCA_043759095.1 Acidobacteriota bacterium
ATCTCCACGTACTCCGTCGCCGGCGCGACGTTCGGCTATCTGCCTCTCTGGACGGCGCTGGCGTCGTTCCCGCTGATGGCGGCGGTCCAGTTGATGTGCGCGCGACTCGGGATAGTGACCGGCCTCGGCCTGGCCGGTGTGATCCGCCGGCGCTATTCGCGCTGGGTGCTGTGGGGTTCGTGCGCGCTGCTGATTGTCGCCAACGTGATCAACATCGCCGCCGACCTCGGCGGCATGGCCGAAGCCACCCAGATGGTGACCGGCGCACCGGTGGCGTTATCCGTCCCGCTCTACGGCGTCGTCATCGTCTCGCTGCTGATGTGGTCGTCGTACCGAACGATCGCGCGCGTGTTCAAGTGGCTGACGCTCGTGTTGCTCGCCTACGTGGTCACGGCCTTTGTCGCACACGTCGACTGGCGCGAGGCGCTGTACATGACGCTGGCGCCGCACGTGGAATGGTCGCGATCGTTCTTCTCGGTGCTGGTGGCGATTCTCGGCACCACGATCTCTCCCTATTTATTCTTCTGGCAGGCCGCGCAGGAAGTCGAGGAAGAGCGCGCGATCGGCCGCAACCTGGCGAAGCGACGCGGCGCCACGCGCGAGGAACTCGTCGCGTGCCGGACGGATGTGATGACCGGCATGTTCGCCTCGAACGCGATCATGTACTTCATCATCCTGACCACGGCCGCCACGCTGCACGCGCACGGGCAGACCAGCATCACGACGGCGCGGGAAGCCGCGGAAGCCCTGCGTCCGCTGGCCGGCGCCGGCGCGTACTGGCTGTTCACACTCGGCTTGATCGGCACGGGGATTCTGGCGGTGCCCGTGCTGGCGGGATCATGCGCGTACGCGATTGCGGAAGCCGCAGCGTGGCGCGGATCGCTTAACCGGAAACCGCGAAACGCCAGGAAGTTCTACATGGTGCTCGCGGTGTCGATGGCGCTGGGCGTGGCGCTGAATTACGCGGGGCTGAACGCGATTGCGCTGCTGTTTACGACCGCCGTGATCAACGGCGTCCTCGCGCCGCCGCTGATCCTGATCGTCCTTCTTCTCACGGGCGATCGCGCCGTGATGGGAGACGCGGTCAATTCGCGTCCGCTCGCGTTCTTTGGCTGGGTCGCTTTCGTCGTCATGGTGGTCGCCGCCCTCGGCCTCGCCTTCGCATCGTAAGTGGCGTGCTCTGGCTCGCTACTGCGAGCGCCTCTTCTTGCGCTGACCTTTCTGGATCAACGCCAGACGTGATATGACATCTTCGTGCAACATGCGAACTTGCGCGAGGATGCGCTCTTCGCTGGCAGTGAGTGCCTTTTCGGTTGCAGAACACCTCACGCCCATATCCTCGTGCAGTTGCGAAATCTGCACAGACAAGGCGTCCATGCGGGCGGTAGTTGTTGAAGACTCGTCACATGGCCGCGACGACGCTACCATCGTCGTCCGCACGGGATCAAGAGCGACGTGACTAGTTACGACGCCTTCTCGGACGCGGTTGACTTTCCTGAATCAACGCCAGCCGTGAGATCACATCTTCGTGCAACACGCGAACCTGCGTGAGCACGCGCGCTTCGCTGGCAATGATCTCCTCGCGCAGCTCCTTCTTGGTTGCAGAAAACTCGGCGCCCATGTCTTCTCGCAGTTGCGAAATCTGCACAGACAAGCCGTCGATGCGGGCGGGTAGTTGTTGAAGATCCGTCACGTGGTGTTCCAGCTTTCCTACTCTGCTTTCAATCGTTTGCGGTGGCATCGCGGTCTCCATCTGGAGCGCGTTTCGCGTGATCGCGTTCGCTCCTGAAGACTCCACCACTGCGATTGACGTGCCAGCCCTGAATCGCGCGACGCTAGACCTGACTAGTTACGACGCCTTCTCGGACGTGGCTGACCTTCCTGAAGCAACGCCAGCCGTGAGATCACATCTTCGTGCAACACGCGAACCTGCGCGAGGATGCGCTCTTCAGTTGCAGAAAACCGCTCGCCTATATCCTCTTGCAGTTGCGAAATCTGCGCAGACAGGGCGTCTATGCGCGCAGGAAGTTGTTGAAGATTCGTCACGTGGTGTTCCAGCTTTTCTACTCTGCTTTCAATCGTTTGCGGTGGCATCGCGGTCTCCATCTGGAGCGCGTTTCGCGTGATCGCGTTCGCTCCTTGAGACTCCGCCACTGCGACTGACGTGCCAACCCAGATCGCGTGACGACGCTACCATCGTCGTCCGCACGGGATCAAGCACGGCGACGCGGGCGAGCGCTCAGCCCTCAGCCCTAAGCCCTTGTCTACCCTGCCTGCCGAAGCGCCTGATGCAGCACCGCCTCGAGAAGCCGGCGGCTTTCGGTTTGCGTCGTGGTGAGCTGCGCCTCCAGCCGATCGCACACCGCCATCAGTTCTTCGAGGCTTCGATCACCGCCAGCGGGATGTTCGGCTTGAAATAGAGGATGTAGTCGGCGCGCTTCGCCTTCCCCGGGGTGACCAGTGTCCCGCGGACAATGATGCGGCCCTTGGTGAAGCTGACTTCCTCACGAAGCTGCGAGATCTCGCTCGCTGAGCGCCTTCTTGTTCATCCTGAAAGAGCTATTGACGTCGCGGCCAACAGGCCGCTAGTTTAGCTGCTCCGGCAGGTCGCGCAACCGTCTCGCAGGGAATGGGGCGGTTTGCTCAGGAGGATGACTGAATGAAGGCTGTTACTCGGTTGGCACTGGCGTCGGCGGTTCTGGTCGCGGTCGTACCGGCCGTCACACACGCGCATTTCAAGTTGATGGAACCGGCGTCGTGGATCATCGAAGACGATCGCGGCGATCCGCAAAAAGGTTTTCCGTGCGGCGGCTCGAACACCGACTACGGGAAGCCGAGCTACGCGATCAGCCAGGCAGTGGGCGGCTCGAAGCTCCACATCAAGGTGATGGAAACGATTTACCATCCCGGCTTCTACCGCATCGCGCTGGCGGTGAACTCGCCTGCCGAACTGCCGGTCGATCCGAAGGCGACGACCGAGGTCGGCCCCAACGGCCAGCCGCGATCGATCTCCGGTGACATCATGAACCCGGTCGCGATGCCGGTGCTCGCCGACGGCCTGTGGCCGCATCAGGCCAAGCCGACCGCGGCGCTCGAGACCGACGTACCGCTGCCGAACATCGCCTGCAAGAAGTGCACGCTACAGGTGATTCAGTTCATGGAGCAGCACGGGGCAAACAACCCGGGCAACTACACCTATCACCACTGCGCGACGATTCAGATCACGCCCGATCCGAAGAAGCCGATCGACGCGTCCTGGCCGAAAGAGCGCACCGAGACCAATACGGCCCGCTAGAAGCCGCAGGTCCCGTTCGGAAACAATCGCGCGCCGGCGTCCGTGGTGACCGCGCTGACGTTGCCCAGGTTATCGTGAACCTTGAGCGTAACGATCATCGTGAACCACGGATTGCCGGCGGGCAGCGGCGGCGCCGGCATGATGGCGCAGTTCACATTCGGCATTGTCAACACAGGGCCGGTCGTGGTCTGCGAGAACATCGTCGACACGCCGTACGTCCAGTCCCACGCGACGATGGCGCCAGGACCTGACGAGGTGCTGCCGTTGAACGTGCAGTTGAGCGTGGCGCCGTTGTTCGACAGCGCGCACGTCTCGGTTTCCGTCGGTCCGCTCACGCCAAAGCTCGCAATCGCCACCGTGGGCCTGGTGACCGAAAGAATCGCCGACGCCGACGCTCCGCCGTAGGACCCGCTGATCGTGGTGGAGACCGTGCCGGCAACCGCTCGTGTCTCGAGCGTGAACGTCGCGCTCATCGCACCGGCCGGCACAACGACGACCGTAGGCGCGACGACAGGATCCACAGCGATCAGGGACACACTGGCGCCCACCGCCGGCGCGGGAGCCGTCAACGTGACCGTCCCTCCCAGATTGTTCCCACCGACGACGGTCGTGGCGTTCAACACGATTGAGGCGAGCGCCGCGAGGCGCCCGGTCACGGTGAGGGCGGCCGACTGCATGCTCGTACCGTTGAGCGACGCGGCGATCGTGGCCGTGCCAGCGGATACGCCGGTCACCGTAAACGTCGCGCTCGACGCGCCCGCGACAATCGCGACGGTCGCCGGCACCGTGGCAACGGCGGGGTTACTGCTGGATAGCGAAATGATCACGCCAGCAGCCGGTGCCGCAGTGGTAATCGTGACGGTGCCTTGCCCACTCGCTCCCGCCGACACAGTCGTCGCCGCCAGCGCGACAGCAGACACACCCGTCGTGGTCGTCGGCGAGGTCGAACTCGAACCGCCGCATTGAATCGTGACGAAGAGAGCGACCACTGTCGTCGCCAGAGTGACTAACTGAGCCACACGTCGATGAATACGTATCATGCGGGGTTATTGAGCAAGAACAGCGCCACCGTGTCGGGCGCGTTCCTGGTCTCAACAGGGATCGAACTCTCGACGCGGCCCAAACGCGGCGCACCTGCTGATCCCTGGCCGCACGCGTCAAACTGTAATAATTTGGCGGAAACAACGATTCCCGGCTAGCATTTATCAAGATGTTACGATTCGGCGTCACGCGTTTTCGTCTCGCATGGCTCGCCGTCCTCGTCGCTCTGGGCGGCAGTTCGCGACTTGATGCGTGCATGTGGACGAGCGCAGAGCCAGCTCAGCATCAACGAACCGTCGAGGCGGCGACGCTGATGGCGTCTCTGCCGCCAAGCCTGACGCCGCCGGTCGAGTCCGGTCTGCGCGTCGTGGCCATGGTCGCGTCGGACATCGACGCGGACGGCGACCTTGACCTCGTCGCCAATGATGGATCGCTGGACCTGATCGTCTGGATCAACGACGGCACCGGTCACCTGACGCGCCGTCTTGCCCGTCAGGCGAGCGGCTGGCGCGAGGACGCCTCCGCGGCGAACAACGATAAGGACCACGCTGCCGTCTCTGCGATCACCGCGTCGAGCGCCTCCATCGATCCCGGCCAGTCGCCGTCACTCGCGCTCACCAACGATGGCGAACCTGGCGCGGCGTACGTGTCACCCAGTCTGAATTCTCTGTTCGCCCGCTCGCAGAGCCCGCGCGCGCCACCGCTTCCCCGCCTCTCGCTCTAGTCCCCGTTTTTTTCGGCGCATCACCGGTTCGAACGCATCGCGGGCGTTCGTTCGTGTGCGTGGTGCGCGTCGGTCATCTCGTCTACGTCAAGGCACTCATGATTCGAGAACGTACGTCTGTCACCGCCGTGCTCGTCGCAACCTGTGCACTCAGCCTGGTCCACGGTCAGATTCCATCGGCGGCCCCGATCACCATCGATCAGGCCGTCATCGAAGCGCTCGATCGCAATCTGAACCGGCTGGCCGAGCGATTCAACGTGGACGTGGCCGACGCGGCCGTGATCGCGGCCGGCCTCAGGCCCAACCCCGTGATCACCGCAAGCGTCATGCGCCCAGACCAAGCGCTGGTCGACGCAGGCATCAGTCCCTACGAGCAGGTCTTCCGAACCGACTACACGCTCGAACGCGGTGACAAGCGCGAGCGAAGACTTGTGCAGGCGGGGCTGGCAAAGTCGGTGGTCTCCTTGCAACTCGCCAATACCGCCCGCACGCTGCGCCTGGACGTCGAGAATGCCTTCGTCGATCTACTGCTGGCGAAGCGAAACCTGACGCTGGCGCAAGACAACCTGAAGGCCTTCAACGACGTCGTCCGCATCAACACGGAGCGCGTGCGCACCGGCGATCTGTCGGCGGTGGAGCTGTCGCGGTCGCGCCTGGCGGCGCTCCAGTTCCAGAACGACGTGCGGCAGAGGGAGACGAAGCTGCGCGTCTCGAAAAACCGGCTGAGCACGCTGATGGGCCGCGGACCGAACGGCGATGCGCTGGATGTGACCGGCGACTTACGGAAGGACCCGCTGCCGGTCGACGACGAGCAGCTCCGACGCCAGGCGCTGGAGACGCGTCCGGACGTACGGGCGCTGCGAGCGGACCAGGCGCGCTCGGTCGCCGATACGCGGCTGCAACTCGCCAACGGCACGATCGACTACACGATCAGCGGCGAGTACCATCGTCAGGAAGGCAGCGACGTGCGTGGCAACTCGTACGGTCTCTTCGTCAGCGCGCCGCTGCCGATCTTCAGCCGTAATCAAGGCGAGATCGCCCGCGCGCAGGTCCAACAACAGCAGACTCGCGCGAAGGTGCAGGCGCTCGAGCAGGACATCGCGACCGAAGCGGCGAACGCGTACGTCGAATACTCCGCCGCACGCGACATCGTCGCCACCATCGAAACGCAAATGCTCGCGACAGCCACCGACGTCAGAACGACGACGGAGTACTCGTATCGCCGCGGGGAAGCGAGTTTCGTCGAGTTGCTCGACGCGGTGCGCGCGTACAACGACACGATGCAGAGCTACAACGAGGCGCGCGCCGGCTACGCGCGCAGCCTCTACGCGCTCGATTCCATTTCCGGCAAGGTGAACCCATGAAGTGGTGTGCTGTTGCGTTCGCGCTGTCGTTCATCCTGCTGTCGGCGGCGTGCGGCAGTCGCGCGGCGATGCCAGGCGCCGAATCCGCCCAGGCCGCAACCGGGGAGCCGGGCGGCGTCGTCATTCCCGTGGGGTCGCCGATGCTGAGGCAGATCACGCGACAAGTCGTCGGCGTCGCCGACCTGCCGACCGACGAGGTGATCGCGCCTGGCAAAATCGAGGCGAATCCCAACCGCGTGTCGAAGGTCGCGCTGCCGGTCGCCGGGCGGATCAGTACGGTCCTGGTCAAAGCCGGCGACGCCGTCAGAAAGGATCAGCCGCTGCTGACCATTGTCAGCTCTGATGCCGACGCCGCCACGTCGGCGTTTCTCTCCGCGGACGCAACGGTGACACAGGTGCGGTCAGCGTTCGGCAAGGCGCAGGCCGACTTCGACCGCGCGTCGGATTTGTTCGAGCACAACGCCGTCGCGAAAAAAGATGTGCAGGCGGCCGAGAGCGCTCTGGCGCAGGCGAACGGGAGCGTCCAGCAGACACTCGCGGTGCGGGAGCAGGCCGCGCGGCGTCTCGCCGTGCTGGGCCTGACGCCGGGCGACTTCAAACAGGAAGTCGTCCTGCGCTCACCGCTGTCGGGCAAGGTGCTGGAGTTGAGCGTCGTGCCGGGCGAGTTCCGCAACGACACCAGCGCGAGCGTGATGACGATTGCGGACCTCAGCACGGTGTGGGTCACGTCGCAGGTGCCGGAGAGCTACATCCGCTTTGTGCAGGTGGGCGAACGGGTGGAAATCAATCTGGTCGCATTTCCCGGCGAAACACTCGTCGGTCGCGTCGCGCGGATCGCGGACACCGTGGATCCGCAGACGCGCACGGTCAAGGTGCAGGCGGAGATGGGAAACCCGCTGGGGCGATTCCGGCCCGAGATGTTCGGGAGCATTCACCATATCGAATCGACGGTGAAGATGGCGGTGATTCCCGCCGCGGCGGTGGTCCGCAACGGCACTCGCACGATCGTGTTTGTCGAGGACGCCCCGGGGCACTTCTCCGAGCGCGTCGTCACCATCGGTAAACCTGCGGGAACCGCCGTTCGGATCCTGAGCGGCGTCAAGCCCGGCGACTCGGTGGTCGTCGACGGCGTGATGCTGCTCGAGGGTCTCGTCAAGCCGAGCTGATCATTCATGATTGCCACCCTGCTTCGCCTGGCGCTCCGCCAGCGATTTCTATCGATCGTGTTGGGGCTGGCCCTCATCGGCCTCGGGCTCTGGGCGTTCACCCAGTTGAGCATCGAAGCCTATCCGGACATCTCCGACACCCAGGTCGTCGTCATCACGCTGTACCCGGGCCATGCGGCCGAGGAGATCGAACAACAGGTGTCGGTGCCGATCGAGCGCGCGCTGAACAGCGTGCCGAGCGTGATCGCGCGGCGGTCGCGGACGATCTTCGGCCTCTCGGTGGTCGAGCTCACGTTCGAGTACGGGACGAACGACTATTTTGCGCGGCAGGTGGTGCTCGAAAAACTTCGCGACGCGACACTGCCTGAAGGCGTGACGCCGGCGCTCGGCCCGATGTCGACGCCGATCGGCGAGCTGTACAAGTACACGCTGGAGGGCCCCGGCTACGACTCGCGCCAGCTGCGGGAAATTGAAGACTGGACGATCGAGCCGCGGCTGCTGCAGGTGCCTGGCGTCACCGCCATCACGCCGTTCGGCGGCGTCATCAAGCAGTACCAGATCGAAGTCGACCCGGTGGCGCTGACCAAATACAACCTCTCGATCCGGGACATCGCGCAGGCCGTCGACGCCAATAATCAGAACGCCGGCGGCGCGCTGATCGACAACCAGCAGCAGGGCCTCGTCGTGCGCGGCGTCGGCCTGATCCAGTCTGTCAACGACGTCGACAACGTCGTCGTGTCGGCGGCCAACGGCGTGCCGATCTTCGTGCGCGACGCGGGACGGGTGCAGATCGGATCGGCGCCGCGGACGGGCATCTTCGCGATCGGCGACAAGACGGACCGCGTCGAGGGGATCGTGCTGATGCGCCGCGGCGAAAACCCGAGCGCGGTGCTGCAGGGCGTGCATGAAGCCGTGAACGAACTCAACGCGTCCGGCCTGCCCGCAGGGGTCAGGATTGCGCCGATCTACGACCGGACGGATTTGGTCGCCAACACGCTGCGGACGGTGACACACACGCTGCTCGAAGGGCTCGTGATCGTCTTGATCGTTCTGTTCTTCTTCCTGGGCAGCGCCCGCGCCGCGCTGCTGACGGCCATCACGATTCCGCTGTCGCTGCTCTTTGCCTTCATCTGCATGCACGTCACGGGCATTCCGGCGAACCTGTTGAGTCTGGGCGCGCTGGATTTCGGAATCATCGTCGACGGCACGCTGATCATGGTCGAACACATCGTGCACGCGCTGGATGTACGGGACACCGGATCGTCGCGAGACAGCGTGTTCGACGTCATCCGCGAAGCGGCGCTCGAAGTCGAGCGCCCGATCTTCTTCTCCCTGCTGATTATCGTCGCCGCCTACATCCCGCTGTTCACGCTCGAACGCGTGGAACGGCGCCTGTTCACGCCGATGGCGTTCACGGTCTGCTTCGCGCTGTTCGGATCGATGCTGCTCGCGCTCACGCTGATCCCGGTGCTGGCGACGTATCTGTTCCGCAAGACGCCGAAGACCTGGGACAATCCGATCCTGGCGTGGCTCTCCACGGGCTACGAGCGCGCGCTGCGCTGGACGATTGCGTTTCCCCTCCGCGTCCTGACCGGCGCGGCTGCGGTCGTCGCCGCCGCACTCGTGATGTCGGCCTTCCTCGGCACGGAGTTCCTGCCGCAGCTCGACGAGGGCGTCGTCTGGATCCGCGCGAATTTTCCGGCCGGCATTTCCCTGTCGAAATCGGCCGACCTCGCGACCGAGATTCGCCGCCTCGTCAAGCAATCGCCGGAAGTGCGCGAAGTCGCCTCGCAAACCGGCCGCAACGATGATGGGACGGATCCGTATGGACCGAACAGGAACGAGTTATTCGTGGCGCTGACGCCGTACGACACGTGGCCGCCCGGGACGGTCAAGGCGACGCTCGTCGAAGAATTGTCGCAGCGGCTGAAGGGGGCAATCCCCGGCGGGTTCTTCAGCTTCACGCAGCCGATTATCGACAACGTGACGGAGGCGGTCACGGGTTCGCCGGCGGATCTGGCGGTGATCATCACTGGACCGGATCTCGCGGTTCTGCGCGGGCTGGGCGCCGAGACGCTGAAGGTGTTGCGCGACGTTCCCGGCGCGGCCGACACCGGTATCGAACAGGAAGAGGACCAGGCGCAGCTGCGGCTGGGACTCGATCGACAGGCCCTTGCCAGATACGGGATCAACGTCAGGGACGTGCAGGACGTCATCGAACTCGCGATCGGCGGCCGCACGGTCAGCACGTTTTTCGAGGGGGAGCGCCGGTTCGACATCACCGTCCGCTACGCTCCCGCGGCGCGCACCGACCCATCCGCGATTGGCAGCATCCTCGTCACGACGCGCGATGGCGCGCGGGTGCCACTCTCGCAACTCGCCGACATTCACGTCGCCATGGGTGCGAGCATCATCGCGCGGCGCGAGAACCACCGGCAGATCTCGGTCCGCACGAACATTCGCGGGCGCGATCAGGGCGGGTTCGTCGCCGACGCGCAGCAACGCTTCACACGAGACGTGAAGCTGCCGGCCGGATACAAAGTGGACTGGGGCGGCCAGTTCGAGAACCTCGCGCGCGCCAGGCGCCGGCTCGCGCTGATTCTGCCGGTGACCATCGCGGTCATCTTCGCGTTGTTGTTCTTCACGTTCGGCTCGACCACGTATGCGGGCCTGGTGCTCCTGAACGTGCCCTTCTCGCTCGTCGGCGGCATCGTCGCGCTGTACGCGCGCGGAATCAACCTGAGCGTGTCCGCAGCCGTCGGCTTCATCTCGCTCTTCGGGGTCGCGGTGATGAGCGGCGTGCTCGTCGTCTCGGAGATCAACCGGCGGCGCGCCGAGCCGAACAGCGACGCGAAGACCGCCGTGATTCAGGGCGCGCTGGCGCAGCTGCGCCCGGTCCTGATGATGATCGTCGTCGCGATGCTCGGCATGGTGCCGGCGGCCAGAGCAACCGGCATTGGATCGGACGTGCAGCGACCGCTCGCGACGGTTGTCGTGGGCGGACTCATGTCGACGCTCGTCCTGACGCTGTTTGCGCTGCCGGCCCTGTATTGGCTGGTCGCGTGCCCAACACGCAAAGGTGACGCATGACTGCACCGGTGAAGCTGCTGCTGATGTTCGTGAACGAGTCCGACCGCTGGAACGACATGCCGCTGTATCAGGCGATCGTCGACCGGCTGCGGCATCTGCACATGGCGGGCGCGACGGCGGAGGCCGGCCTCCTGGGCTTTGGTCACCACACGCGCATCCACCACAAGGGCCTGTTCGGGATCGCCGACGATCGGCCGATCACGATCACCGTCGTGGATGAGGAAGCCCGGATTCGAGCGGCGTTGCCGGAACTCCGAAGCATGATCGACGAAGGATTGATCCTGCTGCTGGATGCGGAACTCGTCGCGGACCTGTCGCGGAAGGCGTAACGCTTAGGCGATGTGGCGGCGCGCGACGGACGCGAGCGCAATCACCGGCATCGGCGACGTGGGTGATGCGACGAGATGCCGCCCTCACCCGTGTTCTGCAGACAGCCGGCGAGCTTCGCGCCGCGGTTCAGCGCCTGCACGGCCGGCCCGCTCAGCGCACCGAAGCTCATCGCCGAAATATTGACGACCGACGCCGGCCTGAACGCCTTCGGACGCCGGCGGGGCCCGCCGATCACTTTCAGGCACGGGATCTGGTAGCGGTCATCGAACTCGGGATCACCGTGCCGCGGCGCGGCAAGTGGGAACGTCTGGTGCTTGATGATCAGGACGAGGACCAAGCCGATGATAATCATCAGCCCAGTACTCGGCACCCCGCCGGCATTCTTGAATCCTCAGAACATCGGGAGCCGCGGGAGCGGACCCAGGGCGAGCCGTTCTTCGCGATCCGGATCGCCCACCACCGCCCACTCGTTGTTCATGTGCATCGTGGAACGCTCGGCGGCGGTGTACCCGGGCCATGTCGGAATGCCCGGGTGACTCGGGTTCCCGGTTCGCGCGAACGCCAGCCAGGCGCCGCTGACCTTGTCGGCGAGCGGCTGCAGTTCAGGACCGGTGCCCACCATCTCCGGCAGCTGCCAGTGGTTCTGCATCGCGAACGGAATCTCGATGCAATGCGGCGACAGGCGGCGTCCGCCTTCGACTGGCGTCCGCCATCGAATCTGGTACAGGAAGGCCGGCGCCCGGCGCTGTGCGGCCTTGCGTTCAGCCTGCAGGTGCGCGTTGCTTGGAAACGCCGAGATCGTGAAATAGATCTCGCTCGGCGTCGCCTTCGGCCGGTTCTTCTTGAACATGTCGTAGATGCGATCGCCGTCGGCGGCAAGCCGCTCCTTGAGGCGCGCGCGCACCGCGGCCTCGTCGAGCGACAGCAGTTCTGGCGGCGCGAAGTACGAGCCTTCGGTTTCGGTGGTGCCGATGATCAGGGGCACGTCCGCCGACACCTCGGGGCCGTCAGGATCGAACGGATCGCGCGGCAGCGAATGGCCGTCCACGACCGGGCCGAGGCGTGCGCCGCTCCCCGCGCTGCTCATTGCCGCCAGCAGCTTTCCGATTGGCGCCTGCTGCAGCTCCGCCACCTGGTTCGCCTTGAGCCCCAGCTCCGCCGCGATCTTCTCCGTCGTCTTTTGCGCCTCGTCCCGCGTCAGCTGTTTCAGCGTCGATCCGCTTTCGACGATGGCTTTGTGGAAGAGGCCCTTCGCGGACGGCATCGCCAGCAGCGTGCTCACTTTTCCGCCGCCGCCGGACTGGCCGAAGATCGTCACGTTTCCGGGGTCGCCGCCGAAGTGCGCGATGTTGTCGCGCACCCACTGCAGCGACGCGACGATGTCGAGCATGCCGGCGTTAGCCGAGTCCGCGAACCCGGCGCCCGCGCCGCCCAGATACAGATGACCGACGACGTTGAGGCGATGGTTGATGCAGACGGTGACGACATCGCCGGCGCGCGCGAGGTTGGCGCCATCGTAACCGAGCGACGATCCGGATCCGTACGCGTAGCCGCCGCCGTGAATCCACACCATCACGGGACGTTTGCGGCCGTCGCCGACGCCGGTCGAGAACACGTTCAGCACCAGGCAGTCTTCGCCCTGCGCCGCATAGCCTCGGAGGCCCGCGCCGATCGCGCCCGGCGTGGGCGCCACCTGGGGCGACGCGTGGCCGTTCTG
>JAYVMG010000112.1:0-4797 GCA_043759095.1 Acidobacteriota bacterium
ATCCGTGTCCAGCGACCGCAATTCGATCGCGCCGTCGGTGCGCGAGGCAATCTCCGCGTGCGCGCGCAGGCTGATCGCCGCGTTCAGCGTCGTCGCGCCATCGTGGAAGAGGTACAGCGGCCAGATGTCGATGGTGCCGCCGGCCAGGTCGATGCGTGTGGGGGCGGAGGACGTCAGTCGCACGGGCAATTATAGCCATCGTGTCACGGGAAGAAGGGCCACAGAGACACCGAGGCACGGAGATCGGAGCGCACACAGCGAGACCGTCGCGTCGCATGTCGACCGGCTGCGCCGGCCGTCTTCCACACGCGGAGCCGCCGCAAGGCGGCGTGCGACGCCTTCAGCTCCGTGACTCTGTGACTCTGTGGCCTGTCAAGGAAGTCGTTTGCTTGGTAGAATTTGCTCGCCATGTCTCCGAGCGCCCTTCGCCGCCAGGTCGGTCAACTGCTCATCGCGGGCTTCAACGGACACCAGATCCCGCCGGAACTGCGCTCGCTGGCCCGGGAGTTTGGGCTGGGCGGGGTGATTCTGTTCGCACGCAACATCGCGGAGCCCGAGCAGGTGGCCGAGGTCGCATTCGATGCTGCGCGCCTCGTTCCGGAGCTGCCGGCGTGGGTGTCGGTCGACCAGGAGGGCGGGCGCGTGGCCCGGTTGAAGGCGCCGTTCACCGAATGGCCGCCGATGGCCACGCTCGGCCGCAGCGGCGACGTGACGCTGGCGGAACGGTTCGCCCGCGCGCTGGCGTCCGAGCTGAAGGCGGTCGGCATCACGCTCGACTACGCCCCCGTGCTCGACATCCACACCAATTCGAAGAACCCGGTGATCGGCGATCGCGCGCTGGCCGAGAAGGCCGACGAGGTCGCGCGCCTCGGCAGTGCCATCGTCCGCGTGCTGCAGGGTGAGGGGATCGCCGCGTGCGGCAAACATTTTCCCGGGCACGGCGACACGAGCACCGATTCGCATCACGAGTTGCCGCTGGTGGAGCATCCGCCGGACCGGCTACGCCGGGTCGAGTTCGTGCCGTTCAAGGCGGCAGTTGAGGCTGGCGTCGCGACGATTATGACGGCGCACGTCCTCGTGCCGTCGCTCGACGAGAAGCGTCCGGCGTCGCTGTCCCGCCACATCATCACCGACTTGCTGCGGCATGAGCTGCGTTACGAGGGCGTGATCCTCAGCGACGATCTCGAGATGAAGGCGATTGCGGCGGCGCACGCGGCGCCGGAGGCGGCGGTCATGGCCATCGAGGCCGGGTGCGATGGCGTGCTGATCTGCAGCGGTGATCACGAAACGCAAGGTGCGGCGCTCGAGGCGCTCGTCTACGCCGTCGAGCAGGATCGTCTCCCGATCTCGCGGGTCGAGGACGCGCTGATGCGTCAGCGGCGCGCGAAGGGCCGGTTCCTCGCGGCGTCGGTCGCGGCGAAGCCCGCAGCCGGACCCACACTGCGGGCGCGGCTTGGCCGAGACGAACATCGCGCCATCGCCGACGAGATGGCGCGCTTCCTGTGATGCGCAAACCCAAAGCGCTGGCCCCGGGCGACCGCCTGGCGATCGTCGCGCCAGCCAGCCCGTTCACCCGCGAGGAGTTCGACAGCGGTCTGCAGGAGATCCGGCGGCTCGGGTTCGTGCCGGTGTACGACGATTCAGTCTTCGCCCGGCAGCGTTACGTCGCGGGATCGGCGGAGATCCGTGCCGCAGCTATTCACGCGGCGTGGCGCGATCCGTCCATCGCCGGCCTGATCGGCGTCCGCGGCGGCTATGGCAGCGCGCAGGTGCTGCCGCTGCTCGATCGCGATGAGGCGCGGCGCGCGTGCAAGCCGTTCATCGGGTATAGCGATCTGACGTCGGTCCTGACGTTTCTGACAATCGGGTGCGACCTCGTGGCGTTCCAGGGTCCGATGCTCGCCGGCCGCCTCGGTCGCGGTGGGGATGGCTACGACGAGGATTCGTTCATCCGCGCGCTCTGCCGAACGGAGCCACTCGGCGAGTTGGCGCCCCCAGGGCTCGAAGCGCTCCGGCCGGGAGAGGCCAGCGGCGTGCTGCTCGGCGGCACGCTGACGCAGTTGCTGGCATCGCTCGGCACACCGTACGCGTTTGCGCCGCCGGCAGGCTACATCCTGTTCCTCGACGAAGTGGGCGAGCGCCCATACCGTCTCGATCGCATGGTCACGCAATTGACGCAGACCGGTCTGCTGGCGAGCGCATCCGCCGTCGTGATCGGCGAGTTGCCGCAGTGCGACGAACCGTCGGGCGATCCCACGGCGCGCGCGGTGATGGCTGATCTGTTCGCCGATTTTTCAGGGCCCGTGCTGATCGGTTTCCCGTCGGGCCACACGGCCGGCGCGGCCATGACGCTGCCGTTCGGCGTGAATGCGCGCGTCGTCTCCGGCCCGCGTCCGCGCCTCGTGATCGAAGAGTCTGCCGTCCAATGAGCAAGATTCATCTGATCGGGGTCTGCGGGACGGCGATGGCCACCCTTGCCGCGATGTTGAAGCGGAAAGGGCACGACGTTCAGGGATCGGATCAGGACGTCTACCCGCCGATGAGCGACTTCCTCGCCTCCGAGAGCATACGCACACTCACCGGGTACACGGCCGACCACATCACCGGCGATCTCGACCTCGTCATCGTTGGCAACGCGATTTCTCGCGGGAACCTGGAACTCGAAGAAACTCTCGATCGAAAGATTCGCTATTGCTCGCTGCCCGAGGCGATCCGCGAACACTTGCTCTGGGGCGCGCGGTCGATCGTGCTCGCCGGCACGCACGGCAAGACGACCACGACCTCCCTGACCGGCTGGCTGCTGACGCACGGCGGTGTCGACCCCAGTGTGCTCGTCGGCGGCATCGCGCGGAATTTCGGTGAACACGGGTCGAGCTACCGCATCGGTCAGGGCCGCGATTTCGTGATCGAAGGCGACGAGTACGACAGCGCGTTTTTCGACAAGACCGCGAAGTTCCTGAAGTATCTGCCGGACATCGCCGTCATCAACAACGTCGAGTTCGACCACGCGGACATCTACGCCGACTTCGATGCGGTGACGCTCGCGTTCCGCCGGCTTGTGAACCTCGTGCCGCGGCGCGGCCTGCTGCTGATCGGCGCCGACAGCCCGGGCGCGCGCGCGCTGGTTCCCAGCGCAGTCTCTCGCGTGCAGACCTTCGGCGCCGGCGAGGATGTGGACTGGCAGGCGCACGATCTGGAACCCGCCGGCGCATCCACGCGATTCAAGGTGCGGCGTGAGGGCTTGCCGTTCGGGGTCTTCGATATGCCGCTGGTCGGCGCGTACAACGTGCGCAATGCGACCGCCGCGATCGCTGTCGCGACCGAGGTCGGCATCAGCCCGGAGCGCATCGCGGAGGGGCTGCGCGCGTTTGCCGGCGTGAAGAGGCGATTGGAGGTCGTCGGCATCGCCGATGGCGTCACGGTGTACGACGACTTCGCGCATCATCCGACTGCAGTCGCCGAGACCCTGGCGGGGCTGCGCGCGTCGAACCCCGACGCGCGAATCTGGGCGGTGTTCGAGCCGCGATCCGCTTCGTCGTGCCGGCGGGTCTTCCAGGATGATTTCGCGCGCGCGTTTGCCGGCGCCAACGAGGTGCTGCTCGCCCCGATCTTCCGATCGACACTTCCTGAATCCGAGCGTCTGTCGATCCCGCAGCTCGTGTGCGATCTCCACGCGCAGGGCGTGTCGGCGCACGAGGCCGAATCGATTGACGACATCGTTGCGCGAATCGTGAAGGGACATCAGCCGGGTGACCTTGTAGTGCTGATGTCGAACGGCGGCTTTGGCGGCATTCATCCGAAGCTGCTGCAGGCGTTGGCGTGAGCGCGTTCCGGATTGTGCCGGCGGGCGACTCTGCGCTGATCGTCGAGTTCGAGGAGCGGATCGATCCGGACATCAATGCCCGTGCGATCGCCTGCGCGGACGCGATTCAGGTCGCGCGCCTGGCAGGCGTTCGCGACGTGGTGCCCACGTACCGATCCGTTGCTGTGTACTTCGATCCGCTGAGGACCGACGGCGACGCGCTCTCCGCGTGTCTGGAGCGCGAGGCGGAGCAGTCGATGCCGCCGGCCGCTGCGTCCCGTGCGCCCGTGCGGATTCCAGTGTGCTACGGCGGCGAACTCGGTCCCGATCTGGCCGGCGTCGCGTCGTTCGCAAAGATGCCGGAGGCCGACGTGGTGCGCGTCCACACGTCGGGCACGTACCGCGTGTTCATGCTCGGGTTCGTGCCCGGCTTTGCCTATCTGGGCATCGTCGATGAACGGATCGCGATACCGCGTCACGCGTCTCCACGCGTCCGCGTGCCCATGGGATCGGTGGGTCTCGCCGGCGTGCAGACCGGCGTCTACTCGGCGGAGACGCCGGGCGGGTGGCAGTTGATCGGCCGGACTCCGATGAAGCCGTTCGATGCCTCGCGCGAGGATCCGTGTCTGATGAAGGCGGGCGACGCCGTGCAGTTCTATCCGATCGATCGCCGTGAGTACGACGCATGGGTGTAACGCCGGCCGGTGTGTCGGTCGTCAAACCCGGCATGCTGACGACTGTGCAGGACGCCGGCCGCTGGGGATTTCAGTCGAGCGGCGTGCCGGTTGCCGGACCGATGGATCCCGTGTCCCATCGTCTCGCCAACGCTTTGGTCGGCAATAGCCGAGATGCCGCGCTGCTCGAGGTCACCCTTCTCGGGCCCGAATTGGAATTCGAAGATGAGCGGCTGGTCGCCGTGACCGGCGCGGAATTCGATCTCACTCTCGACGGACGTCCCGTGCGGTCGCATGCACCCTTCACGGTCGCCGCCGGGT
>JAYVMG010000113.1:0-1771 GCA_043759095.1 Acidobacteriota bacterium
ACGAAATCGACTCCGCGGAACACAGCATCCCGTGTAAATTAGCAGCATGCGAACATCGCTTGCGATGGCGTGCCTCATGCTCGCCCTGTTGCCCACTGGAGGCGCCGCTCAAAGCGCCGATGCGATTGACGCCCCGCGCATCACCCAACAGGCGTTCAAGAAACTCGTTGCGGCGAACAACGTCGTCATCGTCGACACGCGCGTCATCGAGGCGTTCGACGAGAGCCACATGCGTGGCGCCCTGCCGTTGCCGCTCGAGGGCAGGCTGACGTGGCTGGACACGTACGAGAAAACCGTCGCGATCCTGCAGAAGACGCGAAAGCCGGTTGTCGTCTACTGCGCCTGACAGGACGAAGCCACGAGCGCCCGTGCGGCGCTCATGTTGCAGGCTCGAGGCGTGAAGAACGTACGCGCGCTGCGCGGCGGATGGAACGAGTGGGTGGAGAAGGGCAACCCCATCGTCAAGAGCAAGTAGGGCTCGGGGCTGGGGATTTGGGGCTGGGGGATACCGATTGATGTTCGTCACCGTTGCGCGTGTGGGCGAGATCGCGGCGGGCAGCGGCCGTCAGGTGACCGTCGGCGAACGCCTGGTCGGCGTCTTCAACCTCGGCGGCGAATATCACGCCGTCGACAACATCTGCCTCCATCGCGGCGGACCGCTCTGCGAAGGTCCCATCCGCGGCACTGTCGTCACCTGCCCGTGGCACGGGTGGCAGTACGAGTTGAAGACCGGTACGTTGATTCAGGATCCCAGCGTCGGCGTCTCGCGGCACGAGACGCGGATCGTCGGTGACGAAGTCCAGGTGCAGCTCACCGACTGACCGTCAGCTGCACTACTTTTGCGCGAGTGCTTTGATCAGCCGGTACTGAAACTCCAGCCCCTCGAAATACTGCTTCACGCCGACGCGCTCGTCCTTCCCGTGCATCCGCACGTCATCCATGTCGCCAAACGTGCCATCGACGCCGTAGGTCGGAATCTCGCCGTTGCGCAGGTAGAGCCCGTCAGTGGCGCCGGTGCTCATCACCGGTACCACGATGGCGCCCGGGTACATCTGTTTGGTGAGCGATTCGACCACGTTGACGACATCCGGTCGCAGCGGTGACGGTTTGCTGGGATGCGCCTCGTCCACGAATGCGACCGTGATTTTCTGATCCGCGAGAACCTCCCCAAGTTTGGTCTTCACTGATGCCGGCGAGGTGCCGGGAAGGATGCGGCAGTTGATGTTGGCGCTCGCCATCTGGGGAAGCGCGTTGGTGGCGTGCCCGCCCAGCAGTTTTGTGGCGACGCAAGTCGTTCGCATCATCGAGTTGTAGTACGGCAGCGACGCCGACAGCCGCGCGGCGGCGGCGAGATCCGGCGTCGGCTTCGCGACGGCGCGCATGTCGGCCGCGATCTTCTGATCCGTTTCCACCGACGCCGACTGCTGGAAGTAGGCGCGCGTCACCTCGTTCAGCTCGACAGGGAATTCGTACGCGGCCAAGCGCGACAGGCCGGCCGCCAGGTGATAGATCGCATTGTCCTTCACCGGCAGCGAACTGTGCCCGCCCGGGTTGGTCACCTCCAGGTGGAAATCCTGGTACACCTTCTCGCTGGCCTGCACTTCGTTGGTCAGGTATTTGCCCTTCCGCATGTTGCCGCCGCCGCCCTCGTTGATCGCAAACTCCGCGTCGATCAAATCCTTGTGGTTCTTGACCAGCCACTCGGCGCCGTTGAAGTCGCCGCCTTCTTCGTCCGCCGTGAGCGCGAGGATCAGATCGCGATCCGGCGTGA